>RGBY01000038.1 GCA_009919445.1 Planctomycetia bacterium | reverse complement strand
GGCGAACCCAGCCCGTCTGCCATTTTGACGGGCGACCAGGTGCCGCAGGCCCATGGACGATCTCTGCCGAAATGCGATGATTTCCGCCGGACTACGCCGTCGGGCATCCTGCCAGTGCCAGCCAGGCCGGCCCCACCACCCACCGACCGCCTCTCAACCTATCTATGGCCAAGACGCCCTCACCCCGCCGACGCAAGAAGGCCACCGCCAAGCGACCGGGGCTTTCCAAACTTCGCAGTGAGATCGACAAGATCGACCGAGAACTTGTCGGGCTGATGAACCAGCGTGCCGAGGTTGCCCGGGAAATTGGTCACCTCAAAGCGGCCAGTGGGGAACTCACCTACGACCCATCGCGGGAAGAGCTTGTCCTCGACCGTGTTGCCGACGCCAATGCCGGCCCACTCGCTGATGACAGCCTGAAGGCGATCTTCCGCGAACTCATTTCTGGCTCCCGGGCTATTGAACAACACCTGCGGGTTGCCCACCTGGGACCAGCCTGGACCTACAGCCACCTGGCTGCCCTCCACCGCTTCGGCAACTCGGTTGAGTTTGTTCCGGTCTCGAGCATCTCTGCGGCCTTTGAAGAGGTTCTCGCCGGGCACTCGCACTACGGCGTCGTCCCGCTGGAAAACTCAACTGACGGACGCATCGCCGACACGCTCGACAACCTGTCACGGATGCCGGTCAAAATCTGTGCGGAAGTGCCCCTGCGGATTCATCACAACCTGCTCGCGGCCTGCGAACGGCATGATGTCCGCGAGGTCTACAGCCGCCCACAGGCACTCTCGCAGTGTCGCAACTGGCTCGCCCGTCACCTGCCCAATGCCAATCTTGTCGAGGTGACCAGCACCAGTGCTGCCGCCGAAATGGCTGCCCGCACTCCCCACGCCGCCGCCATTGCCAGCCGGCAGGCAGGCGTTCACCACGGCCTGTCCGTGCTCGCAGAAAACATTGAGGACATTGCCGGAAACACGACTCGGTTTGCCGTTATCGGACACGCCGATGCCAAGCGGACCGGCAAAGACAAAACAGCCCTGATGTTTGAAATTGAGCATCGCCCGGGCGGACTCGCCGACGCACTGTCTATTCCTAAACGCCAGAAACTCAACCTGACCTGGATCGAGTCGTTCCCGCTGGCGGGCGAGAAGCGTGGCTACATCTTCTTTGTAGAATTAGAGGGCCACCGCGATGACCTCCGTGTGCGGCGGGCCATCGCCTCACTCGAAAAGCGGTGCACGAGAGTCGCCATTTTAGGAAGCTATGCTGCGGCCAGCCTCGTCGGCTGATACAACCAGTCGCTCCGCGAACCCCCGACGGCCGGTTCCCTGAAACTCACCCACTTGCTCATCGCCCAAACCCGATTTCTCAAACTCACTTTACTGAAGTCCTACACGAAAGAAGGAATACCGCATGGCTGCCCGTCGTCGTATTGTTGCCGGAAACTGGAAGATGAATCTCGACCACGCCGCTGCTGTGGCCCTCACTGAAGGTGTGGCGGCCGGGGCAGCTGGCTGCTCCGGCGTCGAGCTGATCCTCTGCCCGCCGGCGGTCTATCTAGAAGCTGTCGCCGCTGCGCTTCAGCTGGCTGACGGCAACAGCCCTTCCGGCGTCACGCTGGGTGGCCAGAACATGAGCGATCAGCCCAAGGGTGCTTTCACCGGCGAGATCGCAGCGGCCATGCTCCTTGATGTCGGCTGCCGGTCGTGCATCCTCGGCCACTCCGAGCGGCGAACACTTTTTGGTGAAACCGACGAAATTGTGAACACGAAGACAAAGGCGGCGCTCGCCGCCGGCCTGACCCCAATCGTCTGCGTGGGTGAAACCCTCGAAGAGCGTGAGCAAGATCGCACGGCAGCCGTCGTCAGTGAGCAAATTGCCGGATCCTTGGCCGGGCTGTCTGCCGCCGATCTGGCCCGCACCATCATTGCCTACGAGCCGGTCTGGGCGATTGGCACCGGCAAGGTGGCCACCCCAGAACAGGCTCAGGCGGTTCACGCCCTCATCCGCCAGCAGCTCGCCAGCCTCGCCGATGCCGACACAGCCGCCCAGGTCGTGATTCAGTATGGCGGCAGTGTGAAGCCAGATAATGCAGCCGTTCTTGCCGCCCAGCCCGATATCGACGGGGCTCTCGTCGGAGGTGCCAGCCTGAAAGCTGACGATTTCCTGGCGATTGCCAGCCATTTTGCGGCTGCCGACTGAGGCTCACTACATCGGGATGGTCGTCGCTGGCGACCCTCGGTACATTAATCGACCTTCACTGGGCGGTATCGACCGTGACCGCCCGCACTGCCTTTGGAGAATTTGTCCGCGATGTTCATGTTCGTTCGCTTCATGCTCGGCTTCATGCTGGTGGCCACCTCAATCTTCCTGATTCTGCTGGTGCTCATTCAGCGCGGCCGCGGTGGTGGACTGGCCGGTGCCCTTGGTGGCATGGGCGGACAGAGTGCCTTCGGCACCAAGGCAGGCGACCTCTTCACCAAGATCACCATTGGCGTGGCCACGTTTTGGATCTTGCTGTGCATCCTGTCGATCAACGTGCTGGGCACCCAGCAATCGCTCTTTAGCAGCAACCTCGGTGGCTCTGCCCCCGAGGCACTTGAGGGCCTTGGCACCACAGAGGCTGTCCCGGCAGCCACCGAGCCTGTCGAGACACCAGCCGAGCCGGCGGCAGAGAAGCCAGCCGACGCTGAGGCTGGCCCAGACCTTCCAGGTGCCGCTGATGCCGCACCTGAGTCGACTCCTCCAGCCACGCCCGCTACCGAGCCTCCAGCTGACAACGAGGCAGCTGCCGGCAGCGACACGGCCGCACCAGCGGAACCGGCAGCTGACGCCAGTGAGGACGCGAAGCCAGCTGAATGACCGCCGGGAGAGAGGCCATGACCCGCAGCATGACCGGGTGCGGCGAAGGCTTCGCCGACGAACAGGGCGTGGTCTGTCGCGTTGAAATTCGCAGCGTCAACCATCGGCACTTCAAGTGCAGCATTCGCACCCGTGAAGGCTTCCATCTACTTGAGCCTCGGCTTGAGTCGTTGATCCGCGAGCGAATCCGCCGTGGCAGCCTGCAGGTGACGCTAGAGGTAACTGGGTCTGCTGTTCCGACCGGAAGACGGCTCGACCGCGATCAGCTGGCCACCTACCTCGACGATTGGGAGGCCTTCTGCGATGACCGCGGCTTGCCCACTCCACAATCGATCGATCCCCTGCTCGGCCTCCCCGGGGTGCTTCTCGACCTGCCTCCCGATGCCTCTGCCGTCGAGGCCACCTGGCCAATTGTTGCCACGGCCACCAAGGCTGCCGTGAATGGGCTAGACACCATGCGGAAGGCCGAGGGCATGGCTCTGGTCGCCGATTTGGAACAGGCCTGCGAGGCCATCCTGAAACTCGTCAGCCAGATTCGCCAGCGGGTGCCTGCCGTAGTCGCCGAACACCGCACGCGGCTGCTCGAACGAGTTGCCAAGGTGCTCGAGGCCCATCAGGCACGCCTAGATGAAAATGACGTCATTCGTGAGGTCGCCCTGCTGGCTGACCGCTCAGACATCTCTGAAGAGCTCGTCCGGCTGGAAAGCCATGTCGAGCAGTTTCGTGGTCTGCTTCCTGATCCTGCCCCAGGCCGGAGCCTCGACTTTCTGGCCCAGGAACTCGGCCGCGAGGCCAACACAATCGGCTCAAAGTCGGCCGATGTGACGATCGCCCACGCAGTGGTCGACCTGAAGTCACAGATTGAGCGAATCCGCGAACAGGCTGCCAATATCGAGTGATCGCCCCCGACGGAGCCAATCGCGGAACTCAACGGACCACTTTTCAACCGGGCCAATGGTCGGGTACAACAGCAAGATGACCGCAACCCCCGGCCAACTTGTCGTCATTTCCGGACCTTCCGGCGTTGGGAAATCGACGCTGCTCCGTAGGCTGCTTGCCGACCTGCCCCAACTGCTTCCGAGCATTTCGGCCACAACCCGACCCCCTCGCACGGGCGAGAAGGACGGCGTTGACTACCACTTTTTGTCGCAGGAAGAGTTCGATCGCCGCCGGACAGCTGGCCAATTTATTGAATGCTGCCAGGTCTACGGCCGCCAATACTGGTACGGCACCCTCGAAGACGAGGTCACCCCACGACTCGCCCGCGGTGAATGGGTGGTGCTTGAGATCGACGTCGAGGGTACCCTTTCTATTCTGACGAGGTATCCTGACGCGGTCACGATTTTCGTCGAACCGGCCGACCCCGCCCAACTCGAACAGCGGCTTCGCGGCCGTGGCACTGAAAGCCCAGAGGCGATTGCCCGGCGGCTCGAGGTGGCCCACCGCGAACTTCGCGAATCGGGCCACTACCGGCATCGGGTCGTCAACGACAACGTCGACGATGCCCTGACAGCAATCAAGACAATCCTCACTGACTCTGGACTGCCCGAGGGCAGTGCCGAAAAAGCTTCCGCCTGACTTTCCTTCCCGTTCTCACCCACTCGTTGCCAGGAATACAGACACGACATGATCGACGACCTCCGCGAAGAAGAAATCGTCAACAAGGTTGGCGGCCGGTTCAAACTCTCCACGCTCATTCAGAAGCGGCTTGTCGCCCTCAACGCCGGCGGCCGTCCGCTTGTCGACATCGACAGCGACGACAAGATGCAGATCGTGATCGAGGAGATCAAGCAAGACAAAATCTTCCTTGATACCTCGATGAACCTGCGGATCACTGGCGAGTCTCCCGAGGCAGGCGCCCCGTTGGATTTCGACGCGAGCTTCTAGTTTTACGGCTGCGGGGCCATCCATGGCCCCCGCAGCCTTGAAGCTACGCGAGGAAACGCCAAGGGTTTCCTCGCTACGCTAACCTCGCATCCATGCTCGGTTGCGTCAGTTGGTACTGCCGGGCCATCCATGGCCCCCGCAGCCTTGAAGCTCCGCGTGGAAACGCCAAGGGTTTCCTCGCTACGCCAACCTCGCTACTTGTTTTCACGCGGACGGGCCATCCATGGCCCCGTCCGCTTGGCTCCGCCAGGGAACGCCAAGGGTTCCCTGGCTACGCTAACCTCGCATCCATGCTCGGTTCCGTCAGTTGGTACTACAGGGCCATCCATGGCCCCGTCCGCTTGGCTACGCGAGGAAACGCCAAAGGTTTCCTCGCGTAGCCGACCTCGCTTCCATGCTCGGTTGCGTCAAATGGTGCTGCGGGGGCCATCCATGGCCTCCGCAGCCTTGAAGTTCTGCTTCGAAACATCAAACGGTTCAAAGCACAAGTTCAGCAGGTCACTCCGAATACGAAGCCCAGCTGAATCGCGGTAACGCGAAGACAGACCCGACGTGCTCGAATCCAACAGACGAGCCGAGACTCATCCACTCGCCTTCCCGACGCGGCAGTAAGCCCACATTCCAATCGGCCTTTGAACCCGCCGGGAGAGCAAGCGTTTGACATGGAATATCGCAATAACTACGATGAAAACATCTTTTTGATGGATCAAAAATAAATTTTTGATTGCCCAAAACAATTGCCCGAAATGATTGACAAACGAACACGACCGTCGCGACACAGAAGTCGTTCTGGTTTCACGCTTATCGAGCTGCTTGTCGTAATTGCCATTATTGGCTTATTGGTTGGTTTGCTCCTCCCAGCCGTCCAACAGAGCAGGGAATCAGCCCGTGGTGCACAGTGCCGAAATAATTTGAAGCAGATCGCTCTTGCCATCCACAATTATGAGTCGGCTTACCGGAAGCTTCCGCCGGGCTACGCCTCCAACTCACTCGTTAGCCCACCACCAACCGACCGCGATCCTATTACTTGGGACGCCTCTCCTGGCTGGGGGTGGGCTGCTCATCTTCTACCCTTTCTTGAAGAATCAGCGATCAGCACTCAGTTCGATCTTGACCAGCCCGTGTGGCAGCCTGCCCATGCAAATGCAATTGGGACAACCATTGCTACATTCCTCTGTCCGACTTCAACCGGCCCGCGTGATCCATTCGTCATTACCAATCAGGCGGGAAACCCTGTCGACCAAGGAAGTGGCCCAATAACTGTCGGGCGGTCACACTACGTGGCCAGTCACGGCCAGGAGTCATGCTGGGGTGAATGCGGTGCAAGCGGATCGGGACTCATCTTCACCAACATCTACACAAGTGCAACAACAACCGTGGTTCATAATGGTGATGTTGCAAAGGTTGCTGATGGCCCGTTCTTCCGCGGCTCAGCCATCAAAATGCGGCAAATTACTGACGGAACAACAAACACGATTTTTCTCGGCGAACACGCTTCAAGCCTCAGCGAGAAAACATGGGTCGGTGTGATTCCAGGCGGGTTTACACACCCATTATTTTCAACTCCTGAGAACAGTGCCGACGCAGCTGCGACTTTGGTACTTGTTCATGCTGGTCCGAGCGGAGGTGAGCTTGATATCACTGGCTCCCCAATTATTCACTCAGTCAACTTTCCGACCTACCATGTTGGCCAGATGTATTCGGAGCACCCCGCCGGGGGCTACGTTGCCATGGGAGACGCGTCGGTAAGACTTGTTTCTAATGACATCGACCTGCTTGTCTTTGCAGCTGCCTCAAGCATGAACGAAGGCGAAGTAATCGAGAGCAACACCGGACTATGAAGCGGCGACTTTTCCTCGGATTCCTTGCAAGCAGCGCCTTCCTCACAACACCTGCATGCAAACGCTACGGTGAACTAAGTGATCTCGGCTATGACTATGCAAAAGCTCTCCATGCGCTGAGCAGAAGAAAACAGAAGGAAAAAACAGAGGCGTTCGCAAGGCTCTTAGACAACTCGCTAAACAAGGGAGAATTACCACCACGAGAAGGCGTTTGGCTCAAAACCATTCTCGATGATGCACGAGCCGAGCGTTGGCCGGAGGCGATTCGTGCAAGCCGTGCACTCATGGAGTCACAAATAAAGCCTCTTTGAGCTGACTTGCGTGAGTCTTGCGGGAATCTGCAGGTGGAGTAGGCTCGACTGCTTCGAATGGTGAGTTCAGGCGCCTCAAGACGAACATTGAGAGAACCTTTTGAATGCCGTCTTCGCTGTCTAAGTGTGAAATAGTTATTGCCGTTGGCGGAGGAATCGCTGCCTACAAGGTGGCTGCCCTGACTAGCAGCCTCGTGCAGGAAGATGCACGTGTCACGGCGGTGCTCACCAAAAACGCCCGTCGCTTTGTTGGCGCCGCCACTTTTGCCGCTCTCACCGGCCGGCCTGTGGCCACACGCAGTTTTGATCCCGCTCGCTACCCACTCGGTGCCCACATCGAACTGGCACAGACCGCCGACCTGATCGTGGTGGCTCCGGCAACGGCCGACATCCTCGCCAAGGCTGCGAGCGGCCTGGCTGATGATCTCCTTTCGACCCTGCTACTGTGCGCGGAATGCCCGGTCCTGATGGCGCCAGCCATGAATGCAGCCATGTGGAAAAAACCGGCTGTACAGCGGAACATCTCCCAACTGACCGACGACGGCGTGACAATCATTCCACCAGAGGAAGGCTGGCTCTCCTGCCGGCAGACCGGTGCGGGCCGCATGGCCGAACCAGCCACGATCGCGGCAGCCATCAGAGCCACGCTCGACAGGCAGTAACTGACCACCCCCAATGTGCTTCCGGCCCATGGCCCACATCCTTATCACTGCCGGACCGACCCGGGCCTACCTCGACGATGTCCGCTATCTGACCAATGCCTCTAGTGGCCGCATGGCTGCTGCTCTCGCCCGGGCTGCCCTCGCCGCCGGTCATCGGGTCACGATCGTCAGTGGTCCGGTCAGTGTTCGCTACCCACAGGCCGCCCGGGTCATTCCCGTTGTGACAACCAGCGACATGCTAGAGGCCTCCCTGCCCCTCTTGCCTGAGGTCGATGGCGTGATCGCCACCGCTGCCCCCTGCGACTTCGAACCCATCACCCGGGCGACAGGCAAGCTGCCCCGTCAGGATGGGCTCACCCTTGAACTCAGGCCAACCCGAGACGTCATCGCCACCCTTGCCCGCCAGGCAGCCCCAGCCCAGTGGCTGGTTGCCTTTGCTCTGGAACCCGATGGCAATTCCGACCGGGCCCTGCAAAAAATTGACGCCAAACGCTGTGACCTTATCGTGCTCAACGATCTGACCGCACTCGACACCACAACCACCGCGGTCACGGTCTACGACCGTCGGCACGAGCGCATCGGCAGCAAGGCAGGCACAAAGCAGACGGTCGCCCGCTGGCTGCTGCGGCTCATCGACCGACTAGCCGTGGCTACTGAGTGACCCTGCAGGCACGGCTTTGGTATGCTTGGTTGGGGGCTGGCCTCAGCCGCCCACCACCCTAGGTGTCACCCCAAACCCCGTTTGTCCTTCCTCCCGAACAGCCACTGACGTGATCAAAGTTGCCCTCCTCGGCGCCACCGGTTACACGGCGCTTGAATCAATCAAACACCTGCTGCGACACCCCGAGGTTGAAATCGTGGCGGTGACCAGCCGCCAGGCAGGCAACCCACCCGTTTCGAGTGTCCACCCCAGCCTCGTCGGCCGGCTCGATCTGCCGCTGGAAGATCTCAGCCCGGCCGAAATTGGCAAGCGGGCAGATGTTGTCTTCTGTTGCCTGCCTCACTGCGCGAGTGCCTCCGTTGTACCCGACCTGCTGGCAGCCGGCACCCGGGTGGTCGATCTGAGTGCCGACTACCGCCTTGATGATGCCACCACCTACCACGACTGGTACGGCCAGACCCATGTCGACCCAACGCGACTCGGCCAGACGGTCTACGGCCTGCCCGAACTCTTTCGCGACGCCATCGCGAAGGCCGACCTGGTCGCCAACCCAGGCTGCTACGCAACGGCTGCCATCCTGCCGCTGGCACCACTGCTCAAAGCGGGGGTTATCGAACCAGACGACATCATTGTCGATGCGAAAAGCGGGGTGAGTGGTGCCGGCCGCACCCCAAAACTCATGACCCATTTTCCTGAGTGCAACGAAAGCCTGTCGCCCTACAACGTCGGCCGCCACCGGCACACGCCGGAAATCGAACAGATCGTGGCCCGTCATGCCACCAGCCGGCCAGAGGTCATCTTCACGCCCCAGTTGGCTCCGATGGATCGTGGCATTCTGGCGACCATCTACGTCCGCCCGGCTGCAGGGGTCACTGAGCAGCAGATCACCGCTGTCTGGCAAGAGGCCTATGGCGACGAGCGGTTCATTCGTCTGGTCGATCATCTCCCCGGCACCAAGGACACGGTCGACACCAACTTCTGTGACCTGACCGCCCGGGCCGTGCGTGGCCGGATGCTCTTGATCAGCTGTCTTGACAACCTGGTCAAAGGCGCCGCTGGTGCTGCCGTCCAAAACTTCAACTGCATGCACGGGTTTCCAGAAACGCTGGGGCTGCTTTAGGCCCGCCTCGCAGTCTTGGCTGCCTACCCGTCCACCTTTCCCTCTGCTGCCACCCAACCATGCCGATTGCCGAAACCCCTCTCAGTGGTCCCGTGCCTCCGCTGCCACGCGGCTTCACCGTCGCCGGCCTGCATGCCGGGCTGAAGCGCAATCCCACCCGTGAAGACATCAGCCTGATCATCTCTGATCGCCCAGCTACTGCCGCTGGTGTCTACACCCAAAACCTCGTCTACGCCGCTCCGGTGGCATTCGACCGGGCCCGCACACCGGGCACTGGTTTTCGTGGCATTGTGATCAACTCAGGTAACGCCAATGCCTGCACGGGCAGCCAGGGTGAAGCCGATGCCGAAGCCATGGCCGCTACCACAGCCGCCGCCATCGGCAGCGTTGCCGGTTCGGTTCTGGTGATGTCAACCGGCATCATCGGAGAGTTCCTGCCCCGGGAAAAGATTGAGACGGGCATTCGTGATGCCGCGACCCAACTGGGAAGCGACGAGGCCAGCATTGTGCGGGCTGCGCGTGGGCTGATGACGACCGACACCCGTCCCAAACTGGCCGGCGATGCCTTTGGTAAAACTGCAGCAGGCGAACGATATCAGTTGTTCGGCATGGCCAAGGGAGCAGCCATGATCGGACCAAAAATGGCCACCATGCTTGGTGTCATCCTCACCGACGCAGCCCTCACGCCGGCCGACGCCCAGCGGCTGCTCGCTGAGGCGACTGACCTCACCTTCAACTGCGTCAGCGTCGACGGCCACATGAGCACCAACGACACGGTGTTGCTCTTGGCCAATGGAGCCGCTGGCGAGCCTCCTCTCTCCGGCAGCAGCCTCGATGACTTTGCGGCAGCGCTGACAAAAGCCTGCGAAACGCTCGCCCGGGAAATTGCCGATGACGGCGAGGGGGCCACCCATGTGATCCGCGTGGAAGTCACTGGTGCCGACAGCCGTGAAGCAGCCCGCCGCGTGGCCCGGGCCGTGGCTGACAGCCCCTTGGTAAAAACCGCCGTTAGTGGAGCCGACCCAAACTGGGGCCGCATTGTCTCAGCCGCCGGCTACGCCGGGGTTGCCTTTGAGGCCGCTCGGCTGGTCCTGCGGCTCAACGGTGTTGAACTGTTTCGCAATGCCTCACCGGTCTCCTTTGATGCGGCGGCGGTCTCAGCCTCCATCAGGGACAACCGCGAAACCCTGATCGAACTCGAAATCGGCGACGGCCCGGGCTCCATTCGCTTCTATTCCAGCGATCTGACGGCCGAATATGTTCGACTCAATGCGGACTATCACACCTGAGCTTGTCTGACTTTCAGCCCCCAGGCACCCCGGCAGCCCCCTCTCCAGCGGGCCGCCCTTCCCTGAGCCGCCCAAGGCGTATATTTTCCCAAGATCAGCAGTTAGTCTGTTTCCTCTCAGCATGCTCCCGTCCCACCGTGAGGCCCCGACGATGCCAGTGACAACCACCCCCTGCCCGCCTCAATCGCCCCTGTGGATGCCGCTTTTCCGGTGTTCTGGCCTCAACCTGGCAACCATTGTTCGCCCGGAAGCAGCGACTGAATGGGGCCTTCAGCCAGCGTGGGGGCTTCAGCCAGACCGCATCGTCTGTGGAAACGGCGATGACGAGAGCGACGATGACGCCACTGAAGACGAGGACCTCGACGATATCGACCCGCTCGGAGACGAAGACTCAAATTTCGACGATTTTGATGACGAATTTGACGATGACTTTGAAGAGGATGGGTCGGATCCCGATTGGGATCACCCAGATGATCTCCGGCCGGAGGCCCCGCCTCCCGGCAAGTCAGCAGGTGGCAAAAAGTAGAACCGCGAATCCCTTTGGGTTCTTCACGGAGGCAACCATGACCGGAGCCAACGCCCCGCAGGACAGCAAGGCGTCACCGCGAAGCCGACGCTGGTTTGGCAGGATGTCGCAACTCGACTTCGACATCGAGTTCTTCGAGCATCTGCTGAGCCGGAATGAAACTTCTCTTGAAGTGTTACGCATTCTGGCTGAACTTGTCTCCAAAAAAGGTCAGGTCAAACGCGCGGTCGATCTTGACCGTCGGCTGGTATCACTCCAGCCAGAAGATCCATTGGCTCGCTACAATCTGGGCTGTTCGCTGGCTCGTGCCGGCCACCAGCAAGAAGCAATCGACACTCTCTCACGAGCAATCCTGCTCGGGTATGACGACCTCGGGCACCTCGAGGTCGATCCTGATCTCGATTCGCTCCGCGATCACCCAGCGTTTCGCGACCTGCTCGGTCAGGATTGATACTCGTACGACCAGCAGTCTGCTGAACTAATTACTTGCCGCTGACGCCAGGCGGCACGGTCTCCCTTTATTCCGTTCAAAAAGGATTTCCTGATGCTCGAGCAGTACGACCAGATTACCGCCGCCTGTGAACTCATTGCTCAGCGTTGGCCGCACCGTCCCAAGGCGGGCATCATCCTTGGCAGCGGACTTGGTGAAGCTGCCAGCAGCGTGGCTGAGCGAGTGGAGATTCCGTACGAAGAAATTCCCCACTTCGCTCGCTCAACGGCTCATGGGCATGCGGGCCAACTTGTCTGTGGCCTGCTCGCCGGGGTGCCCGTGGTCATCCTGGAAGGCCGCATGCATGCCTATGAGGGGTATCCGCTCGCCCAAATCACCCTGCCGGTGCGGGTGCTGCAGCGGCTGGGCGCTGAGTTGCTCATCGTCACCAATGCCTGTGGAGGCCTGAACCCACACTACAGGGCTGGCGACATCATGGTGATCGACGATCACATCAACCTGATGAATGACAACCCGCTCATCGGCATCAACGATGACCGGCTCGGCCCCCGCTTTCCCGACATGTCAGCCCCCTACACGATGCCGCTGATTGATCGCGCACTGGAGGTTGCCCGGCACGAGGATTTTGTCGCCCACCGAGGCGTCTATGTGGCAGTCACCGGGCCAAACCTGGAAACCCGGGCTGAGTATCGGTTCCTGCGGGGTATCGGCGCCGATGTCGTTGGCATGTCAACCGTGCCAGAGGTGATCGTCGCCGTGCATGCCGGCCTACGAGTGCTCGGCTTGTCGGTAGTCACCGACATGTGCCTACCTGACGCCCTCGAGGTTGCCACCGTGGAAAAGATCCTCGATGTGGCTCGCTCGGCTGAACCCAAGCTTCGGTCGATCATCGAGGCTGCCGTCCGCGATGCTGCTGCCGAGCCGATTTAGCCAAACGGAATGCCCTCCTCTCCACGCGTCGCCGACGAGCTTAGTCGGCCGCTGTGTCGACAACCGCTGCCTCCGGCAATGCCTTTCGTAACGCCGCGACTCCGGCAGCATCGACTGCCGTGCGGGCCAGGAACACCTCACGCAGGCTGCTGAGCTTCATAAGATGCTTGATGCCGGCATTCGATACGGCAGTCGACCCAATATGAAGCGTCGCAAGCGCCGGCATTCCCGCGACCACACCGAGGCCACTGTCAGTGAGCATCGTGTTATCGAGGTTCAGCCACTTCATATTCCGCAGGCCTGCAAGATGACGAATCCCCTCATCACCAACCGGCACTCGCCAAAGGTTGAGTCGTTCGAGTTGCGACAGCAGGCCCACCGGCTCAAGGGCTGTGTCGTCGAGGCTGGCACACTCACTGATGTCGAGGTCCCGAAGCTCACTGAGCGGAGCAATCGACCCGAGCCCTTCAGCCGTGATCGACGTCTTCGCTAGCCGTAAGCGCCGCAGCTTTTTCATTCTGGCAATAACCGGGAGGGCTTCATCACCAACAAGCGTCTGGGCAAGCGTCAGCTCCTTTAGCCCCTCGAGCACGACCAAGTGTTCGAGCCCTCCCTCACTCACCCACAGGCCATCGAGCATCACCGTCTGGAGCGAACTGATTGCGGCAAGGGAGACCATGCCATCATCATCAACCGTCGTTTCACCCGTGGATCCAGACAGGCGAATCGCCGCCAGACTTTTCATGCCGGTCAAATGGGCAAGCCCGGCATTACTCACAGGACAGTTCCGCAGGTCCAGATTGCGGAGATACTCAAGTTTGGTGATCAGACCAAGAGACTCATCCGTCGTTGCCGTTCCAGCGAGAACCAGACTCTGCAGCCGGGGCAATGTTTGCAGTTCGCCAAGCAGCTCGTCGGTCGGTGCCTGCTCACGGACATGAATATCGGTGATATACCCCTCACCATCCCGCTTCAGCAGAAGGTCGTACCCCTTGAGAAAGGCAAGGTCGTACCCCTTGAGAAAGGCTAGCGTGGTCTCAGGATCGCCGGCCAACGTCTCAAGCCCAGACACCTGCACAAGCAGGAGAAACAGGCCCAGCAACGAACAAAAGCGAGCGTTAAAAAAATGGCGTAATTTCATCAGCATCAAAACATCTCTTAAAAAAGGAGTCCTCTCGGCATTACCACGCTGGCTGGCAACGCCCTTGAGATGGTACCATCGAGAGCCAAAACATTCCGCTATAAGAATTACTCGGGCTGACGAAATCCTGTAGGAATCAACCGATGACACAATCAACCATTCAACCGACCCGCCGCCGCTTTCTCAAGTCAACGACAGCCGCATCGGCAGGCGTCTTCACAAGCCTCGCGGCCCGACCGTCACTAGCCGCAAATGAAAAACTTCAGATCGCCTGCATTGGCACGGCCAACCGGGCCCGTGCCAACATCAGAGGTGTGCAAGGGGAACAACTC
>RGBY01000370.1 GCA_009919445.1 Planctomycetia bacterium | reverse complement strand
GGCCGCAATCATATTTTGTCGAATCACGCTGCCGCCGAGGGAAGGCCGGAAGATCACTGGGAACACTCGCAGAATACACCGCTCGAACGGCGGCTCGCGATTCGTCCGAATCAGCCGGGACTAGCGGTTCTGCGGCGAAATCGTGGTCTAATTTTGGGTCTAATTGCTTCTTCCGTTTGTTCGGCTTGTCGGAAAAGTCTTGCACGAGAGCGTCATCCTTTTAGGTTAGGCCTCGTAAAAATAGACTCTCAAACGAGTCGAGCTGGCCTCTCAGAGAGCCTACTTGTAAGCCCACCGCCCCGGGGGTTCGATTATGAGGGCGGGAAGACCGAAAAGGCGAATTTGCCACTACCTTGACGAAAATGATTCAAAACGGCTAACTTTTGGCCAATTCAGGCCCATTTTCGGCATTTTGCTGACAGTTCGCATTTTGCTGACAGGTGGATTGTGCCGCCCAGTAGGCCGACATTTCCAGAAGTACACCACGAACCTAACGCCATTTTCCAAACAACGCCCGAGGAGCACCGGACGCCATGAGCGGGTCCCAGCCATCAATCGACGTTTTCGACGTTCGCAAAGTCCGCAAACTGATCAACCTGATGAAGGAACACGATCTCACCGAGATCGACCTGAAGCAGGCCGACAGTGCTGTCCGCATCAAGCGAGGTGGCGAGGTCGTTTCTTATTCAGCCCCAGTCGCGGCTGCCCCTGCCGCTGCGGCCCCCGCCCAGCCAGCGCCGGCCGCTGAAGCTGCTGAAGATACCCGCACCGTGGTCATCAAAAGCCCCATGGTCGGCACCTTCTACGAAGCATCCAGCCCCGACTCGCCTCCCTTCATCAAGGTGGGAGACCGCATCGGTGCAGAAAAGACGGTCTGTATTGTTGAGGCCATGAAGGTTTTCAATGAGATTCCTGCCGGTGTCTCTGGTCAGGTGGTCGCCATTCTGGTTGAAAACGGAGCCCCGGTCGAGTTTGGCCAGCCGCTCATCAAAGTTGACCCAGGTGCCTGAGCAGCCCAGGCCCTGCTGCTGACCAAAAGCCCTTCAAGCATGTTCACCGTGTTTGACTTGGCTGACCAACCGCTTGCTCGCCTCACCGGTTAGGTGCACCAAAATCAGCCCATACTCTCACCAGGAAAACCATGTTCAACCGAATCCTGATCGCCAATCGCGGAGAGATCGCCCTGCGAGTCATCCGTGCCTGCCGCGAACTCGGTATTGAGACGGTGGCGATCTACAGTGAAGCCGACCGTGATGCCCCCTACTTGAACCTCGCTGACGAGGCCATCTGTGTTGGCACCGCCAAAGCTGCGGATAGCTACCTGCGGATCGACCGCGTGATTAGTGCCGCTGAAATCGGCAACGTTCAGGCCATCCACCCGGGCTACGGATTCCTTTCCGAAAACGCCCACTTTGCCGAAGTCTGCCGGTCATGCGACATCGGCTTTATCGGCCCGACCCCTGAGGCGATGGAACGAGTCGGTGATAAAAATTCAGCCCGAGCCCTGGCACGCGAGGCCAACGTGCCAACCGTTCCAGGGAGTGCTGGACTGCTCTCCGGTGAAAAGGAAGCCCTCAAGGTTGCCAAGGAAATTGGCTTCCCCGTCTTGCTCAAGGCCACGGCCGGCGGCGGCGGGAAGGGCATGCGGGTGGCAGCCAACGACCTTGCCCTGTCAACGGCCTGGCAACAGGCCACTGCCGAAGCGGAAGCCGCGTTCGGGAATGCAGGTATCTACATCGAAAAATATGTCGAGAAGCCCCGTCACGTCGAAATCCAAATTCTTGGGGATCAGCACGGCACTATGCTGCATCTCTGGGAACGCGACTGCTCTACCCAGCGGCGGCATCAAAAACTGATCGAGGAAAGCCCCTCGCCACGGTTGCCTCAAGAAACCCGTGAGGCTATGTGCGCGGCTGCAGTCCGGCTCGCCAAGACTGCGGGCTACTACTCTGCCGGCACCGTCGAATTCATTGTCGATCAG
>RGBY01000369.1 GCA_009919445.1 Planctomycetia bacterium | reverse complement strand
AGCTGAAGCCCCACAGTTGACACCCACGAACAACCTCCCGGGGGCCACCGGTGCCCGGGAGGTTGTTTTATGCCTCGTACTCAATCTCGCGGAGGGCCTCGAGCATCTGTCGCATCGTCTGAAACCGATCGGCCGGGTTCTTGCTGATCGCCTTCATCACCACTTGGTCGAGTGCCTTTGGAATCTGCTCCTCCGGCCGTGCGGCTGAGGGGGGCGGTGGGTGGTCGTGGATGATGTTTTCGAATGTCTCTTGAATCACCCGGCCACGAAAGGGCTCGCGGATGGCCGCCACCTCGTAGAGCACGACGCCAACGCTGAAAATGTCGCTCCGCTCGTCGACTGTCGCCCGGTTGACATTGACCTGCTCTGGCGACATGTAAAGCGGGGTACCGGGGCGATCACCCGCCAAGGTGAGGGCCTGCACGTGCTGCTGCTGGCTGGCCACCAGTGGATGGGCTGGTGCATCATCCGGCTGGCCCCAGACCTTGGCGACCCCCCAGTCGAGCAGAATGACTTCGCCAAAGTTGCCCACCCAGATATTCTCCGGCTTGATGTCTCGGTGAATCACGCCCCGGGCGTGGGCATACATCAAGGCGAGGCCCGCCGTGGCCACAATCTCCACTCGCCGTCGGAGGGGGAATTCCGTGATCGCCTCTGGAACCGCGAGGGCCACCCGCTTGAGAATTTCAAACAAATTTTCACCGGAGACCCGCTTCATGGTGAAGTAGAGCCCCTGCTGGCGGTCGCGGCCGATCTCATACACCGGTACAGTGTTGGGATGCTGCAGTTGTGCCGTCACCCGAGCCTCCCGCAGCAGCCGACGATTCTCCTGCCGATCCATCTGAAACTGCTTCAGCAACGACTTCATCACGACGGTGCGGCCGGTGATCTGATCGAAGCAGGTTTGCAACACTGCCGAGCCACCTCTGGCCTGTAGTCGGTCGCAGAGAGAAGAATCGGGCTGTGGCTTTCGGCAGGCTGAGGCATGGAAAATCTCGTCGCAATGGAAGTCTCGTCCGCAGGATCGAGGATTGTAGCTGGCTGATGGTCACGGGAGCGAGGAAGCCCGGGTTCCCTTGCCCCAGCTGGTCACGGGCGGCACTCAGCGACCACTTTTTGCCGTTCGGCAGGGGATTTCCTGATTTCTGCGGGTGATGCCAATTTCTTACTCGCCGCCGGCTTGTCGCGGGCATAGACTCTGGGCAGTTTCTGGAACGCTACTCCCGGCCGCTCTGGCGGCCATGTCCCGAAAGGACCACCCAATGCTTTTCCGTGCTCTTGGATTTGCCGCAGCAGTCGCCTGCTGCCTGACCGTTGCCCGTCCCGCTGTCGCAGGCTGCGGCACCTGCGATAAGACGGTTGTTGAAAATGCCGCCAACAACGCCGACTTCAGCACGCTTGTCGCCGCCGTCAAGGCTGCCGGGCTCGCCGAAACGCTTTCTGGCAGCGGCCCCTTCACCGTCTTTGCCCCGACCAATGCCGCTTTCGCGAAGCTGCCAAAGGGCACGGTCGAAGATCTGCTGAAGCCCGAAAATAAGGCCAAGCTGGTCAAGATTCTCACCTACCATGTCGTGCCGGGCAAGGTGATGTCGAAGCAGGTGGTCAAGCTCGACAAGGCCAAGACCGTTGAGGGCTCCGAAGTGGCGATCGCCGTCACCGGCGGGACCGTCACTGTCGATGGCGCCAAGGTTGTCAAGGCTGACATCAATTCGAGCAACGGCGTGATCCATGTGATCGACACCGTGATTCTGCCCAAGGACTGAGGCAGCGTTGGGCTGTAACGCCTGCTGCTCATCAGATCCCGTTCCGTGGAAAGCCGCCGGCCGTCGTGCCGGCGGCTTTTTTTGTGCCAAAGAAAGTGATGTCGGTTATTCGCTTGCTGACGAACGAATGACTTTGATTTGTTCCAGCAGATAAAGTCCCTGCCGGGATGCACCGAGGGTGATCTTGTTGGTGCCGAGATCATCCACGATGCCGAACGAATCTTCAGTTGCCGCGACGGCAGCCTG
>RGBY01000368.1 GCA_009919445.1 Planctomycetia bacterium | reverse complement strand
AATTTATCTTCCAGATGTTCTTTTAAGGCAGTTCGCTCGTGCCATTCTGAGCCGTGCCGATCAAAACCGACACAGCCAGCATTCAACCGCCAGATGATAGCCATCTTCTCCAGACTTCGCGACTCCCTCGCGTCTGCCCACGCAATGAACGAAAAGCAGAAGAAGCGGCGTGGCACTGAAGATCGCTGTTTACCGGGCCGTTCCGATGGCATCTAGGCAGATTGTGCGACTTTGCTGATTTCACTGAGGCGAGTTCTGCCTGCTAGTATGGAGGGTTCAGCCGCTAGGATAGAACGCTCGGACGCTAGAGTTGGAGTGCCAGGCCAGCTGCCAACCGATTCAGGGCCTGGGCTGGCACTCGGCCGAACGTCTGATAGCCACAGCAGAGAAAGGAGGCAGTTATGCGGGAATTCACCGCTAAACAGCAACGGGTTTTCGGGGCGAAGCCATGTCGGCTTGCTCTTATCGCAGGTGTGGTGGCAACTTTTGCTGCTACGCCGCCGGTGCATGGCTGGCCGCTGGGGCAGCGGATGATTGAACGGCGCGAGGCGAGGCTTGAAAGAGAGGCTGAACAAACTGAGACGCGAACTGAGATGCGGTGGCTCCGCCTTGAGGGTGCGACGACGTCCGCCCCCAGCCCGAACAGGTTCAGCCCCGGCATGGTGCGTCGGCTTCGCCGCCAGGGTCTTACCTCTGAGGAGATCATGGCGCTCTCAGCAGGACGTCCCCCCTTTGCAGCAACGACGGCAGGCAGGGAGGTTGGGGCTCCCGGCCCAGTTCGTTCCCCCGAGCCGGCCCGGCAGCAGGCCGACCAGATCCCGGTGATTGCGGGAGAGGCTCTGCCGGTCCCTGCTGGCTATACAGCAAAAGAAACGAGCGACGCACCAAGGGACGACGGTTTTCCTTAAAGTGTCCTTGTTCGTCCCACTCCTGCTGAGGATTCAGCGGCTGTCGGACCACGATTCCCTGGCATGCCCGAGGCGGATATGGTTCCCACCAAAGAGGACCAATCCGATGTGGTCGTCACTCATGAGCCAATCCGGCTCTTGCCACCACCCTCCTCCGAGTAGGCTTGCAGAGGAGACGTGCGCTCTGGCGAGAAAGTGTTTTGGAATTGGGCTGGGAATGACCCTGCGACTGCCGCTGACAAGTGGCTGTCACCTGTGAGTTGAGGTTAGCCGCCATGAGGCAAATTATCGTCTGCGGCCTTGGCCGGTTTGGCATTCATGTCGTCGAGGCGCTGCGTGAGGCTGGCCGCACCGTGACGGTGATTTCTGACGACCAGACATCGCGGGACCGGCTCGAAAGGGTAGAAGCAGCGGGCGTGAGGGTGATCGAAGGAGACTTTCGGTTCTCATCCGTCCGGCGTGAGGCAGGTGTCCCCGCCGCAGCCGCCGTGCTCCTGACAACCTCAAGTGACGTCGACAACCTCGAGACCGCCCTGGAAATCCGGGGCGCGGCCCCGGCGGTACCGGTCATCATGCGGCATTCAGAGCCACAGTTTGGTCGACGCTTGGAAAAAGATTTTGGGCTCTCTGCGGTGATGGCCCCAGCCGTGCTGGCGGCACCTTCCTTTGCCGAAGCGGCGATGGCTGCCACCGCAGAAGCGAGCCTGCTCCTCGATCGTGGCATTACGCTCGATGTGCCTCGCCGCCGGGTCAGGTTTGACTTCATCATGATTCCACTGTTGCTTCTTGCCCTCTATGGCTCCGCAATTGTTATCTTCAGGCAGAGCCTCAAACTGGACTGGGTTGATTCGGCATACTTCACTACGTCGGTTGTCACGACCGTGGGCTTTGGAGACTTTAACCTCCAGCATGCGCCAGTCTGGGTGAAGCTCTTTGGGATCCTCCTGATGTTTGGCGGCATCGTCCTGGTGGCAATGTTCGCATCGCTACTGACGCTGTTTGTGGTGTCGGGTGCGGCCAACCAGGTTCGGAATGAGTTCCGGGCCAAACGGCTTCGGGGACACGTGGTGATCTGTGGGCTCGGGCAGGTTGGCGTGGCCA
>RGBY01000367.1 GCA_009919445.1 Planctomycetia bacterium | reverse complement strand
AAACCAGAGCAGGTGAAAAACATTTTCTGAAGAAGGCCTGCACGGCAAGCCGAAAGACTGCTTTGGCCTAGGGGCGTGTCGCCCTCAGGCTGCCAAGAACTTAAGAACCTGCAGTCTGTCCTTTGGCGGGGGTGCCACGACCAACGCGTTGATCCGGGCTCCTTTAGCTTCGGCGGTCGCACGACGGCCGGACCCGCATCAGTCTCGCACAACACACCATTCGCAGGACAGCAGCAGCATTCTCACGGCCCGGGGGGTTTCCATGCTCCCCGGGCCGTTTTTTTTCTGCCATGCCATCGCCAGCCGCGGCCGGTTTGCCGAGCCGTTTTGCCGGCAGTAGCATGAGGGACACCGGCGGGAGTTGGGCCCGCCAGCCTTTTCTCGTCGAGGTGCTCTGTGCTCCATCATCGCCGCCAACGATTGTGGCAGCGTGGCCTTCGCCTGCTACTCATCGGCTGCCTGACGCTGCCCCTGCTCTTTGATACGGCTACAGCCTGTCGCCGTACCCGCAGGCGGCTGTGCCGCTCTTCACAAGGCTGCCTCCCACCCCAGACGCCGGTCAGCTGCTGCCCGCCAGCCTGCTCGACGGGATCGCACGCTGTCAGCACAGCCCCACTGCCGCCAACACCGGCCGAGGCAACCCCAACACCAGCAACGGCTGACCAGAAACACTCCGCAGAAGCTGATCCAACCACACCCCCGATGCGGGTTGAGCATATTCCGGTTACGGAACCAGCACCCAAATTCACCGGTGAACAAGAACCCCCTCCAGCGGTAGCTGATGCCGCCCCCGCCAGGCCGACTCCGGCGAACGATGCACCGGTTGTCTCCCCTCCACAAGCGAAGCCGGCTGAGCCCACAGTTGAGGAGCCCAAGCCCCTGGGCCAACCGATGCCGGTCGACACGGGCTCCTCCTTCTTGGAACGCGTGGCTGAGCAGATAGCCAAGCAGGTCAAGGACGCGGTGACCCCACCGCTGGCTGCCGCTGAATTCCCACCACCCCAGCCGGAGGTCCCACCAGCTGCGCCGGTGACACCGAAGGCTGTCAATCTTTTTGATGAACTCAGTGGCATCCCATCAGCTGAACCTGAAGCGTCGACCACCCAGCCAACGGCACCTCCAGCGAATTTCTTTGACGAACTTTCGCCCTCGTCTGAGCAGCCCAACACGCCCACTACAGAGCCAGTTCCACCAGACCAGCCTCATCCCGCGGCAGAAAACAGTGCCAATCCCAACCGGGCTTCAGGAGCGGTTGACCCGTCTTCTCAGCTGGCGGACCCGACCGGCCCTGTTTCTTTCGACCACCAGCCGCAACGCCTCTGGATCGATGCTTCGGGAAAACACCGCACCTTCGGTACCCTCACCCAGATTCATGACGAAAAGGTACGGATTCTCAAAGCCAATGGCCGATACACGACCGTGCTAATTCAGCAACTGAGCGACCATGACCGTCGCTATGTGGCGGTCATGGCTGAGGGGAGACTGAGCCCTGCCTTACTCAGCCAGCGGTGACGGTCAGGCTGCCGGTCATTTTTCATCGAGCAGGGCAACCGTTTCGAAGGCCTTGCCCTCGAGCATTTCCAGCGATGCCCCGCCACCGGTTGAAACATGGCTGACCCGATCGGCATACCCTAACTGCTCAACCGCTGCAGCGGAATCGCCGCCACCAATGATGGTGATCGCCCCGGCAGCCGTAGCGTCGGCCACGGCAGCAGCGACTGCTTTCGTACCCGCGTCGAAAGGAGCCATCTCAAAAACACCCATCGGTCCATTCCAGACGACCGTGCCGGCAGCGCGGATGATCTCGGCGTACTTGGTAGCCGTTTCCGGGCCGATGTCGAGGCCCTCAAAGCCCTCCGGAATCTCCCCTGCCTTCACGATCTGCTTATTGGCATCAGACGAAAAGTCGTCGGCACAGTGGGTGTCCAGCGGCAGCACAAGTTTGTCGCCCCCCTGAGCCAGCAGTTTCTTCGCCAATTCAACCTTGTCAGGTTCAACCAAGGACTTCCC
>RGBY01000366.1 GCA_009919445.1 Planctomycetia bacterium | reverse complement strand
ATGGTTTCACTGTTGGGCATATTTACGGAGCGGGTTACTACCCGTTGCCAGCATTCATGGGCACAATCGATGTCCGGCATGCTCACTTCCTGACATTGGTCGCTCACAAGTCATGTTGACGGAAAATCGATGATGGTAGAGCGACATCAACATAGCGCTTTCAAATGGCAAGATAATCTTATTCGTCTCGTGCTTCTCAGTGTTGTCCTTGTTGGGTGGTGTTTTTCACAGTCCAAGTGGTTGGCTCAGGACTGGAATCTCCCAACTACATACGATGAGGCGATTTACTCGGATTTTATTGGTGAAGCAGCTTTTTTTAAGTCGTTAAATGACGAGGGACTTCTGCCATTTGGTTGGAAGCCAGTAACGACCCTCGCTGCACCAGGGACCGGTGGATGGGATTCTTTTCCTACCCCAGATGAAGTCTTAGTTGGACTTTTTGCATTACTTTTTAGGTTCTTTGGCATCTTTGTGGGCACCAATATTGGGGTGCTCGTCGGCCATGTAGCAGCTGCGGCTACGTTTTTTTTGGTGGCCCGACGGGGGTTTAACGTTGCTATGCCGTGGGCTTTTGTGGGTGGCCTGGCTTTCGGCCTCGCTCCTTATCAGTTCGCCCAGCAGCCACACCACATTGCCTGCCAATATATTTGGCACTTACCCCTTTTCCTCCTCGTCTGGAAGTGGATTGCAACGGCTGCCGATCTTCGTTTTGGCACCAGGCGGTTCTGGCAAGCAGCTGCCATTGGCTTTGTCACGGGCCTGCAGAATCCCTACTACGCCAATGTGTTCTGCCAGTTGGTGCTGGTCTGTGGTGCTGTACGAGCCTGGCAGGTACGGTCATGGCCTTCGCT
Organism: Planctomycetia bacterium; assembly: GCA_009919445.1. GTDB lineage: Bacteria > Planctomycetota > Planctomycetia > Pirellulales > UBA1268 > UBA1268. The sequence continues at coordinate 1,160 of RGBY01000366.1, read as the reverse complement.
GCGGTCAGCAGCGTGGGTGGTCGCAGCGGTGGCTTTTGCGTTTCTACTTAGCAATCTCGATACAATCACCCATCGTTTGGCACACCCGGCTGCAAAAGGTAGCGGCAGCAGCCCGCTCGTCGCTGAGCGAGAATATAAATGGATGGATATCTATGGCCTGAAAATTGTCGATTTGTTTATTCCACCAGTCACCCATCGCTCACTGGAGTTTGCCCTTTTTGGCCGTAACCATCGGGCCTCCTCTGTCTTGAACGATGAAGAGGGCTCAGGCTATCTCGGCCTGCTTGGCATCGGCTGCCTGCTGGTGCTAGTGGGCGTGGCCGTGCGGGCCATGGTGGAGGGCCGGGCCGAAGATGTGCCGCTGGAAGCCTGGTGGGGGCTCTGGATCATCATCATGTTTACGACAGGCGGCCTCAACGCCATCATCGCCGCCTTCACTAGCTTTACACTGTTTCGTACCGCCATCCGTTATAGCGTCGTGCTGCTGCTGCTGGCCTTACTTGATGCTGGGCAGCGAATGACCATCTGGCAGATGGCGGCCACGGAGCGGCTTGGCAAGGGGTTGACCCAAGGAGTGACCATCGCCGCCACGCTGGTGGGCTCAGCCCTGGTGCTTTGGGACCAGTTGCCCCGGACACCCTCGGCTGAGCAGCGGGCCGCCATTGCCGAGGCAGTTGACTCAGACCGGGCCTTCGTAACAGCCATGGAGGTGGCCCTGCCGCTGGCAGCCGACGGTGCCAGGCCGATGGTGTTTCAGTTGCCCGTTGTTGGTGGGCCAGGAAGGACGAAGATTCCTGGCTCGCACCACCTCCGGCCCTTTCTCTACAGCCACAATTTGCACTATTCGTACGGGGCTGGCGGCGACGCCCTCCGCTGGCAGCTTGAAGTCGAGCGGCAGCTGTTCCGCGGGGCCAAACGGGGTGACCATCTGCAGCCCACTGTGCTTAATGAAGCCAATGTCCGCCAGGCGCTTGTGATGCTACGGCAGCGTGGCTTTGCTGCCCTCTACGTGAACCGAGCGGGCTACGATGACCGGGCCGCTGGCCTCGAGGCCATCCGGCGTGCGCCGCAGGTTGAAGCCGTCGTCATCGAAGCTGGCGCAGTCGCCCAGTTCCGCCCGACTCAACTCCATCAGCATCCGCTCGAACCGGCTGCGGGCG
>RGBY01000365.1 GCA_009919445.1 Planctomycetia bacterium | reverse complement strand
ACAAGCCGGCTCAGTGGAGCGCTCGACAGTGACGACACCCGCGTCATGGTGTCCGGGCTGCAGTCGCTTGGGGTGTCGATCACTCCTGACTGGAATCGTCAGCTTCTCAGCGTCGAAGGAACGGCTGGCCAGATCCCAGCAGCTTCGGCCACTCTTGGCTGCCAAGCCAGTGGCACAACCATGCGATTCTTGGCGGCCCTTGTTGGCCTGGGCAACGGACGCTACGTGCTTGACGGCACGGCCCGTATGCGGCAGCGTCCCATTGGCGACCTGCTCCAGGCTCTGACCAGCCTTGGCGTCCATGCGTCAGCAGGAAGCCCCAACGACTGCCCACCCGTCACCATCGAATCTCATGGCATTCAGGCGGCAACTGCCACCATTGCCAGTGGCACCAGCAGCCAGTTTGCCAGTGGCCTCGCTCTGGCGGCTCCCTGCATGCCCAAGGGATTAACGCTTCACCTGGCTGGCACACTTGTCTCGACACCGTACCTTGAACTCACCAGGCGGGTGATCGAGGCCTTTGGAGGGCAGTGCATCGTTCACGACGAGCGGCACTGGCAGATTGCCCCGACTGGGTATGCGGCACGCGACTACGCGATTGAACCCGACGCCTCAGCTGCTAGTTACTTTGCCGCCGCTGCGGCAATCACCGGTGGCTCTGTCAGCATCGAGGGGCTCTCTCAGGACAGCCTGCAGGGTGACGTGGCGTTCTGCGAGGCTCTCAAACGCATGGGCTGTGAGGTCGAATGGGCTGCCGATGCCATCACCATTCACGGTGGTCCGCTGCGGGGCATCGACATCGACATGAATGCCATCAGTGACACGGTGATGACGCTGGCCGTCGTGGCGTTATTTGCCTCGGGCCCAACTACCATCCGCAACGTAGCTCACATTCGTGATAAAGAAACCGATCGAATCAGTGACCTCACTCGAGAACTTCAGAGGCTCGGCGCAGGTGTTGAAGAACGGCACGATGGACTCACCATTACGCCAGCACCGCTTCGACCAGCGGCAATCCAAACCTACGATGACCACCGGATGGCGATGAGTCTGGCACTGGCTGGCCTGAAAGCCCCAGGGGTGACCATTCTCGATCCCGCTTGCGTCGGCAAGACCTTCCCTCGCTACTGGGACGTTCTTGACGCACTGGTTGCACCAAGCCGGGACTGACCGAGCGCCAACCCACTCGCCCTGACCAAGCGTCAGTCAGCAGCAAGTTCGCATGCAGACTCTGCGTTGGTAGCCGCGTGACCACTCGCCTGATCGAGCGTTGCGGCAGCCTGTTGCAGCAGCAACTCTACGCGATCGACTTGAGACGGCTCGCCCGCTCCAGCGGCACCATGATCCTGCTGAAGGGCTACGTCACTGGCACGAAAGCCACCGCCACAGTGCTGGCAGAAGACCCGCTGCCCCAAAAGCCTCACGCCAATTCGTAACATGCGTCCGCAGACGGGACATCCCTGGTGGTAATAGACCGAGCCGCTCATAGCTTTTCCTCCCGGTTTTCCTCCAGCTGACTGTTCACTCTCAAATTCACGAGACGGATCCTGCGGCTACGTGACGTTACTCGTTTTGTAGCGGGAATGAGCAACCTGTCCAATCACCGACAAGGCTGAACCAGTTCCCTTGATCCCGAGACCACCACTCACATCAGAGACCGAAAAATTCCCTGGAAAACCGCCCCGCCATAATCGCAGATTTTAGAAAGTCACCCCACGATTTGGCAATTCCGTTTCCTCCCTCCCGAAAAACCAGCCTCAAACCCGGAATTTTCGCTTTTCCCACCGAGGTTCTTCGTCCGCCAGACCTGGCTGGGAAAGTTGCCGAGGCATCCACCGCAGACGGCTTTGGTCTTCCGGCCACCGGCCAAATCTTCCCGGGCAGAGACAGACGAGTTCCCACGCGGGCAGCACGCGGGCAGATTGTTTTGGGAAACAACGCTACCCGCTACACTCGACAGCAGCGAGAATTGGAAATGGCTGTTTGAGGATGGCTGAGGGCGTCCTCGCTAATTT
>RGBY01000364.1 GCA_009919445.1 Planctomycetia bacterium | reverse complement strand
GCCAGAAACTCGTAAAGTCAGGACCTCATGAAGCGGCCGCCACTACGCCTTGGCCAGGCTTGCCAAGGCAGCTTCAATCACAGCGAGTCCCTCTTCAAGTTCCTCCTCAGCCATCGTCAACGGAATCAGAAACCGTAGCACGTTTCCGTGGGTGCCACAGGCCATCACAATCACGCCATGTTCATAGGCATATCGCACCACCGACTGGGCTGCCGCCTTATCAGGTGTTTTTGCCTGTCGGTCGCTGACTAGTTCAAGGGCCCGCATCGGGCCCAGTCCACGAGCCTGGCCGATCTGAGGAAATTGCTGGGCAAAGCCGTCGAGCCGCTGCCTGAGTTGCTCGCCCAGGTGCCTGGCATGAGCCAGTACGGCCGGATCCTCAAATCGGTCGAGAACAGCGAGCGCAGCCGCACAGGCCAGCGGGTTCCCGCAGTAGGTCCCACCGACTCCTCCCAAGCCAACAGCATCAATCACTGCTGCACGACCAGTCACGGCCGACAACGGCAGACCGTTTGCCAGCCCCTTGGCCATCACAACTAGATCTGGGGTGACACCAAGCTGCTGACAGGCCAGCAGGCTGCCCGTGCGGCCAAAGCCTGTCTGCACTTCATCGAAGATCAGCACGACCCCATGCTTATCGCACCATTCCCGCAGCAGTTTCAAAAATGGCGCGGGGGCTGGAATGAAGCCACCCTCGCCAGCCACCGGCTCAATGATGACTGCGGCCACATTGGTCTCACCGATTTGGGCCCGGGCCATCTCAGCAAATGCGGCGAAGGCCTCCTGACACAGGCAGCGTGAAAGCGGGCAGCCTGATTCAGCAGCGGAGGGACAGGCCCCTGGGTCACCAGTCACCCCAGGCCAGCGATAGAAGTCGGGGTATGCGGCCCGATAGACCTCGGCCGGAAATGGCGCGAAACCACTCTTATACGGATGGGCCTTTGCCGTAAGAGCCATCGCCATGTAGGTACGGCCATGGTAGCCATGCTCGAAGGCAACGACGGCCTGTCGGCCGGTGGCCGCCCGGGCAAACTTTACGGCATTCTCAACAGCCTCTGCCCCTGAGTTGGCCAGAAAGGTCTTGCAGGGGCCGGCCTCGGGCAGCAAGGCATTCAGCCGTTTTGCCAGCTGGACATAGCCTTCGTAAGCAACAACATTGATGCTCGTATGCACAAACTGTTCGGCCTGCCTGGCAACTGCCTCCATCACTGCTGGGTCACGGTGACCGAGGTTCGTCACCCCGATCCCACTGGTCAAATCGAGGAAGCGGTTGCCGTCAACGTCAGTGATCACTGACCCTTCGGCATGGGCCGCCACAATTGGTGTCGTGTGAAATGGGCCCGGAGCCACATGCTGCTGCCGCTCGGCAAAGACCGCCCTTGAACGCGGCCCGGGGATTTCAGTCTGCAGATGAATTGCTGGCATCAGTGTTCTCCTCTCACACTCCAACCGTCACCCGATACTTCGAACAGTTTTGCGAGCAGGGTTTGGCTCCGAGCGTCATTCTACGGAATTCCTTGCCGCTTCGTTCATTTCACCCGTTCATTTCACTATTGAGCACGTTTCTCTTCACCCTAACTACGAAAGATTTAGGGAGTTCAGCAAAAGAAGCGTTGTCCCATCGTCTGCCGACTAGGTTCTCAAGCATGCTGTCCGCTTTTCGGAATGTGGTCATAATGAACATCTCTGAGCAACGATTCCCCGTCCTGTCTTTATCCCCTCCGTGCTTCCCTACTGTTTCTTGACTGAAACATAACGAAGATCCGGCCAGTCACTTCATGACAATGATTTCCTCTTCAATCTTGCAGCGGCTGACCCTGCAGCAATTGACCCTTGTTGTCCTGCTTGGTGGCGTTGCCCCACTGCAGGCGGCTGACCTTAGTGAACGACTCCTCACGCAAAAGCCAGACGTGCTAGCTGCTCAGGCGACCATGCGGGGAGATCCTGTCCGGGGCAGCATCGTATTTCACACATCGGCGGCTGGCTGCATCAAGTGCCACTCTGATGGCAGCACTCCT
>RGBY01000363.1 GCA_009919445.1 Planctomycetia bacterium | reverse complement strand
GTCAACCTCCCCCCTGATGACCTTTACCCGGAAACCTTTGCTGAAGAGGCTGCCACGATTGCCGGCCGGGTCGGACTGGAGATTGAAATCTGGGATCAGCCCCGACTGGAGCGGGAACGCTGCCGAGCCTTGCTGGCAGTTGCCCGTGGCAGCGCCCGCCCGCCCCGGCTCGTACTGCTGCACTATCGTGGTTCTGGCCACAGTGATACTCGTCCCGACTTGGCCCTCGTTGGCAAAGGGGTGACGTTCGACTCGGGCGGTCTGTCGCTGAAGCCATCAGAGGGCATGGTCGCCATGAAATGCGACATGGCAGGAGCGGCCGCAGCCCTCGGGGCGATCGCCACCATTGCAGCCCTGCGACTGCCCCTTCATGTTGTCGCAGCGGTCGGCCTGGTCGAAAACATGAACGGCTCAGCCGCCTACAAACTGGGCGATGTGGTAACGGCCCGGAGTGGCACCACCATTGAAATTCACAACACCGACGCGGAAGGACGCGTGGTGCTGGCTGACGTCCTTGATGTTGTTTCTGATTTAAAGCCACAGCGAATTGTCGATGCCGCCACTCTTACGGGTGCCTGCATGGTTGCTCTTGGCAGGGATATCGCCGGCCTCTTCACCAACAATCAGGCTTGTTGCGATGCCGTGCGGGATGCCGCCGAGGCAGTCGGGGAGCGGGTCTGGCAGTTGCCCATGGACCGCCAGTTTGATGACCAGATCCTGAGCGATGTCGCCGACATCAAAAATATTGGAGATGGCCGGCTGGGTGGTGCAATCACTGCGGCGAAGCTTCTTGAACGATTTGTTCGCGAAATTCCTTGGACGCACATCGACATTGCCGGCCCCGCCTTCGCCGACAAGCCCTCGCCATGGATCACTGGTGGAGGAACCGGTGCGATGGTACGGCCTTTTGTTGAACTCGCCCGACAACTCAGTCGCTGAAGGCCGCCCCGATCAGGCAGGCGCCAACAACCCTTCCAGTTCATCAACCAGTTCTGCAAAGCGACTGAGGGCGAGCCCCACGGGCTCGGGAGTTTCAAGGTCAACCCCCGCATCCCGCAACAGGTCAAGTGGCCACTTCGAGCAGCCACCTCGCAAGAACCCTAAATAGGCCGCTAACTCATCCGGCCCACCTTCGGACACCCGCTTGGAAAGAGCGATCGCAGCGGAGAGCCCGGTGGCGTACTTGTAGACATAGAACGCCCGATAGAAGTGGGGGATCCGCAGACACTCCAGTTCGAGAACGTCGTCGATGGCAAACGCTTTGCCGAAGTAGGCCTCGAGGAGTTCCCGGTAGATCTGCCTGATTTTTTCGAGCGTGAGCGGCTCACCAGCCTCAACAGTCTGATGGCTGATCCGCTCGAACTCAGCAAACATGGTCTGCCTGATGATCGTTGCACGAATCGCATCAATCTCTCGAGAAAGAATCGCCGCCCGCTCTTTTGTCGAGGATGCTGCTGCCATGAGATGCCGCGTGAGCAACTGTTCATTGAAGGTGCTGGCCACCTCTGCCACGAAGATGGTGTACCCGGAGTATTGGAAGGGCTGGGCCTCAGCCGAGAGCCGGGTATGCATCGAGTGACCGGCCTCGTGGGCCAGCGTGAAGACATGTTCGATCACCTCATCCTGAAAGTTCATCAGAATGTATGGATCAGAATCATAGGTCCCAGAACTAAACGCTCCTGATTGCTTGCCAGCATTTGGATACCGGTCACACCAACGGCCCCGCAGACCAGCCTCCAGCTGATTACAGTAGTCACTCCCTAAGGGTGAGAGGGCCGCGGCAATCACCGCGACTGCTTCATCCCAACTGTGCCGCTGCTCAAGTTCTGGCACGAGTGGCACGTAACAGTCGTAGTGATGAATTTCATCAAGTCCCAGGAGCCGCCGGCGCAGATCGTAGTAGCGGTGCACGGTCGGCAAGTGTTCTCGAACTGCTGCAATCAACTGGTCGTAGACCGTTAACGGCACGTTGTCTACAAACAGCGCCGCCTCAACGGCTGATGGATGCCGACGAACCTTGGCCGCATAGGCATCGCGTTCATTTG
>RGBY01000362.1 GCA_009919445.1 Planctomycetia bacterium | reverse complement strand
CCGAAGGCCGAGAAAGACTCGCCCTGAATCGTCTGGATCTCAGCGCCAAGCCATGTTGTTGTCTTGTTGGCAGTGGCTGATCTCGAGACGACCGCTTTTCGTGGTGTGGGGAAAGCTGGGGCACGGGCGATTGCCTTAAGGTGGGCAGACCGGACACCGAATTGGTCCATGGGGAAATTCTCAAAACCGATGGTTCGCGCCGGAGAGTTAGGGCCAATGCGGTAGTCGCCAGCAGCTGGATCGATGAACTGGGGGTCGCCAACGACAGAATTGAGGTCACACCCCTGGTTCTGGAACGCATCTCGGTCGGCTGCTGATGTGAAAAAGTTCTTATCAATCTTTTTTCCCCAGTATTTCATGCGGGCAGGGCGATAGGCTGCCATCCAGATGTTGCCAGTTACGATATCGCCGCTGTCTGGGTACCAGACATGCGGGTGAAGGGTATTGTTGATAGCGATGTTGTTCCGAACGGTCCGGAAGAACCCCTCCCGCAATTTGAGGCCGCCTTTGAGAAAAAGGTTGTTGACGATTTCATAGTTGGAAGACCCATCGTCGAGATCAACGTCCCAGCCGTGGTCGCAGCTCCAGCGGCTGTTGCGGATGACCGTTTTCTCGGCGTCGAGGCGGGCAAGTTCAGGGAGTTTGCCCTCTGGGACGTCCTTGAGGTGCCAGAAGCGGTCTCGTCCCCAGGAGTTAAAGCTGCCGTGGTCACCCGTTTCGAGCACGGTGTCGAAGACGTCACAGAACTCGATGAGGTGTCCGCCGAAAGTGCCCTCGCTGATGTTGATGCCAGCCCGACCAATGTCATAGATCGAACAATGGCTGACGGTGATCGCCTTTGACATTGAAATCTGCACGCCGGCAGCCTGTTTCTCAACGGTGCCAATCTCATGAATCAGGCAGTCTTCGACGGTGCAGTCATGCGGATAGTCGTCATTCTGGGGACCAGGCGTGGCGTCGATGTCGGCATAGCTCTGCGTCTGCTGGTACTCAAAGAGTGGGTTGCGGACGGCAGTTGGGCTGCCAACGAAACAGATGCCACTGCCCCCTGCCCCGTGGATGTGGCTGCCCTGAATAAGAATGTGGTGGTTCCTGCGGTTTACGAATATGGCGTTCCCACCGACTTGATCAAATTCACAATGAACGATGCTGCAATTGTTCGCGTTATCAAATCGGACCGCGCCGCCGCGGTAGATCGTCCAGTCACTCCGGAGCAACGGTTCTTTTGTCTCCATGAAGGTGCGGGCGGTGTGGCGGAAGACGAGGCCGCGAAGTTCGATGTGCTGTGGAGATGCGGCTTGTGTTCCTGTGAATTCAATCAGATGCTTCAGGCGAACCACCTCGACGGTCATCTGTGACGGATCAGTTCCTTGAGCTGGAAGGTAGTACAGCGTGCTGGTCGCTGGGTCATGAAACCATTCATGCTCGGCATCGAGTTCCTCAAAGATGTTTTCGACGAAGCGATGGTGGGGGTGCATGCCCATCTGGCGGTTGTTCTGCCACCCGCCCTCATATTGCAATGAGCCATCAGGGGCACGGCCGGTGATCCTGTAGTGGTAGCCGCCCCAGCGGTGGACGTGCATGGCATGGATGAAGCCACCCTCCGGGTTGGCCCATCCGGCCGCCCGTTCGGGAGCAAACGCATCGGCTGCGTATCCGTTGTAGACCAGCACCTCAGGGTCGTAATTCGGGTGCCTTGCCATCCTCTGCCGCTGCCCATCAATGAACAGTTGATCGATCGACAGGCCGCCGGGAGTGGCTGCCTTGAGGATTCCGTCACGAAAGGAACTCCATGTGAGGTCCAGCCTAGTGCCACCGCTGATCACGGCCGTGCCGCCGTCGGCTGCTGTCCAGATGACCGGCGCGCTTGCTGTTCCTGAGTCAGTTTCGGTGAACACAAGGGGCTCAGGGAGATAATAGATTCCCTCTGCAAGCACCACCTGCAGGGGTTCCTGGCCGCGTTGCTGGCTTTGCCGGACAGCCTGCTGGGCTCGATGGATGGTCTGGAATGGCTGCTCTTGAGTGCCCGGGTGGTTGTCAGAGCCGGTCGGGGCAACATGGAATGTCGCG
>RGBY01000361.1 GCA_009919445.1 Planctomycetia bacterium | reverse complement strand
AAGGCAACTGTTCGGCTGTTCCTGGCAGATGCTACTCTTGCGAAAGTGCCGTTGACCGTCCTATCCTTTTCTCAAAGTTGAAGGAGGGCGTCACTCTTGACCAAGCGAGAGAAATTCTTGGCTCCACTGGGCGTCTTCGTGAGAACTCCCCTCCTGGAGAAGCGATCCACGACTTTGACTTTGATGAAACGTCCGCAGTGTTGACTGTTGATGACCGAGCCACGCCAGCAATCGTCACCGAGGTGACAATCTGGAAACACGGCAAGACGGTCCAAGAGGTCCGTGCTCAGCGAGAAAAGAAATGGTCTGAATGGGTCGAGGCCCATTCGACAAAGGAGCGGACAACGGCTTCCATGAAAGGCTGGGAACTATACATTTGGCTGGACGGTGGCGAGAATTACTTCTCGCTGCTAGTCGGAACCAACCGACTGAAGTCCGACGAAGAGATCGCCCAAGCAGCGGTCAAGGGGCTCGATGCGATCAAGCCGAAGCTGAATGAGTTGAAAGAGGGCCAGTACGTGACCGTCCTCGGTCGCAACCGCAACGAGCGTGTCCCAGAAGACCAAGCCAAGGCGGTTGCTGAGCATTGCAGGACTATCAAATTGAAGGTGCAGCCGTGAAACACCGACTCTGCTTCCTATCGATACTCGTGCTACTTGCTGCCAACGCCGCCGCCCAAGATCGGGCAGTTCCCGATCCAGACACTCGCCCCACCAAGATCTGGAACCGCACCGGCCCCCTAGGTGACACGCCCAAGCACGTCACCGATGCCTACCCTTTGTCCGACCAGGAGAACAAGGGCGGCTGGGCGAAGGTCGAGGCCCTCTCGGATGAATTCGACGGCGAGGACTTGGACCTGAAGAAGTGGACACGGGGCCTTGGCTGGTGGAAGGGTCGCCAACCGGCCCTGTTCAGCGACAAAAACGTCACGGTGTCGGATGGCAAGTTGCATCTGACGATGAGGAAGGAGAAGGTGCCCGAGGAGTTCGAGAAGCTCGGCTACAAGGACTACACCTCGGCCTGCCTCTACTCCAAAGTCCGTGCCCATTACGGGTACTATGAAGTCAAAGCCAAGCCGATGAACTCGGGTGGGTCAAGTTCCTTCTGGTTTCAAGTGGAGGACACGCCGGGATGGCTGACCGAGATTGACGTGTTCGAGATTGGTGGCAAGGCCAAGGGGTTCGAGCACAAGTACAACATGAACCTTCACGTCTTTCGGACGCCAAAGGAGAAGAAGCACTGGAGTGTCGGCGGCGTGTGGGTGGCCCCGTGGCGATTGGCCGATGACTATCACGTCTACGGTTTGGAGTGGACGCCCGACAAAATCAGATACTACGTGGACGGCGTAGTTGTGCGGACAGTCGAGAATACCCACTGGCACCAGCCGCTTTACATGATCTTCGACAGCGAGACCATGCCGAAGTGGTTCGGGATGCCCGACGACGACGATCTGCCGTCCACCTACAGTGTCGAATATGTACGGGCATGGAACAGACAGGACGACACTGGCTGGACCAGCCTATTCAATGGCAAGAACCTCGACGGCTGGGTCGTCAAGTGTCTTCCCCAAGACAATGACAAGCGGGGCTATTGGAAGGTCGTGGACGGCACGATCACCGCCGAAACGCCGCCCGACAGCAAGCACAACTACATCTGGCTGTTGACCGAGGAAGAGTACGGTGATTTTGAGCTTCGGATGAAGGTCCAGACCTATGCTTCGTCAACGGGCAACAGCGGCATCCAGGTTCGGGCAACAGCCCTGAGCGGATTCGCTACACCCTGCCCCGGCACAAGCGAGGGAGCTGGGTTGGCCCCGGACGTTCACGAAAGTCGACGCGGCCCGGGGCCGGTGGTGTCATTGAACTGACGCCGTTTGAGTTTCTTGACCGTCTGGCAGCGCTGATCCCACCGCCCCGGCGGCACCGGCATCGGTATCACGGGATGTTTGCGCCGAACCACCTGCTGCGGCCAGCAGTCACGGCGCTTGCCGTCGGGAATATCGGCAAGCAGCGGGACGCGAACGCGGTTGAGCATGACGGTGTCTCGGATGCCGCGGGGAGTGGCTGCTGC
>RGBY01000037.1 GCA_009919445.1 Planctomycetia bacterium | reverse complement strand
CGCTGCACATCGGCTACGGCACGTTCCAGCCCTGACCCTCCCAGAAGCGCTGCCCGAAACAATGCCCTGGCTTCTGTCATGATCAGAGCAGGACCAATTCCATGACCGGTCACATCAGCAACGATGACCGCGAGGGTGCCGTCATCAAGTTGCAAAAAGTCATAGAAATCTCCACCCGTTTCATCCGCTGGCTGATTCCAGCCGGCAATATCAAAGCCCTGAAACCGGGGGGCCTGATTTGGCAAGAGCCCTCTCTGGATAGAACAGGCAATGCTGAGATCACGCTCGATCCGTTGCTTATCTGCAAAATGCTCAAGCAGTTGTTGCCGCTGAATCGCAACTCCGGCCTGACTCCCCAAAAAAGTCGCGACTTCCTCATCATGTGGCTGAAATGATCCCATCCGTTTGTTGAGCAACTGCAAGACTCCTACGGTGGCTCCATCATGATCAACCAAACTCACCGCGAGCATATTGCGTGTTCGAAAACCAGTAGCCTTATCAAACTCGCTGTTGAATCGTGGATCGGCATAGGCGTCTGCCAGATTGACTAGCTGACCGGTTCGAGCCACCTCGCCAGCTATGCCTCGACGCACTGGGAACCGAATCTCAGAAATCGGTGAATCCTCCAGGCCAGTCGCGATTCGACTACAGAGTTCTTTGGCCTCCGCATCGTAAAGAAAAACCGTCGCTCGCTCGCAGTTGAGCAGATCGGTCGCCGCATCGATTATCACGGCCAACAGAGGATCGAGTTCAACAGTTACCCCCAACCGCCGGGCGACCTCTAACAGCCGCACAAGATCTTCTCCTCGCCCCACGCTGGTATCAGATGGTGTCATTTTTTATTCTCCACCGGAGAGTGGTGCTAAGAGCTTGAACCGACCATCCAAAATCAGGGCAGCCCACAATAATCACTCCGGCGACGCGTTGTGCCTTCTGCATCACCAGCAATCATTCAGAGAAGTCGCTCCCGAATAAGCCGGTGCAGAACGGGCCGTACAAGCCTCGCCAGCGTTTGGTTGGCAAAGCCTATCCAGCCAACTGGCGTTGTTGTATCGAGTGGGGCATCAAGAGGACCACCCAGAGGGGATTCCACCACCCCCCCAGCTTCCTCAAGCAGGAAACTTGTACAGAGATCATAAGGATGGCACGTGATCGCCTGCTGGAGCCCCAGACGCTGGTAAACCTGCGGACGCAAATCGCCAATCATCCTGTCATGCCCTGCCATCAGCTCATAGAGCTGCCCACTGCTCGCCAGATATTGGTCATCGAACACGACCGGACCAGCTGCCGCATTATTCCCGTACAACTCACGCCAGAGGCTCTCTTCGAGTTCAGCCAGCAGCGACTTGCCGGCGGGGAAGAAGCGACTGAATGAAGCGAAGGCGTGATGAAAATCAGTCCCCTGAGACGGCTTGAGATCGATTGCTGTCCGGCTCCCAGTGCGGACATCGACCCGCTCGACAACAAGACCGGGGCGACCGCCTCCTCGCACGCCACTGATCTGATCGGATGCCCACTGTTTTCGGCAGGGCAACTCGGTCATGGCTGCAACCTTGAGATCCGCCAACCGCGTACCGTCAGGCCGCCTTGGTGCAATCGCCGCCAGTGTCCAGGCCGACCGCTTGTCGTACATAAGAGTCCGTGTGCCATCGACCGGATCAATAATGCAGACCCAGCGGCAGTCAGCAAGCGGGCGGCCTCTTGGGAAAGTGCAGGGAGTCCCTTCCTTTCCTCCCTCCATGACAAGCTCCACGGGCTCAGCCGTTGGCCAGCAACGGTCAAACCAGTCAAAGACAACTGACTCACTTACCCGGTCAATATGATAAATCGTGTCAGCCGCAGTGACATCGACAATGGCAGCGAGTGTCTCCGAAACAGTTTCCGCACGAGCTGCGACAAGCCGGTCCCGAATCGCATCCTGCAGGCCACAGAGCAGTTGGCGAAATCGTTCCGCAGACGATCCGTCCATCTTTCCTCTTCTGTGTCGTGGTCTGTCTCTATGCTGCCGCCAGGCTCAGTCGATCGTGCATCTGCTCGACATCAACTCTTCTGAGTAAATGAGCCGGATGGGCTTTCGCAATGAGAACCGCTGTTTCCACCAGCCGCACGATTGCCTGGGGGATTCCGGCTGCAATCTCGTGCATGGTTGTCAGGAGGGCATCGTCTGACACCGGCACCCTGGCAGCTGCAAACCGCTCCCGCACAAAGGCAGCCGTCTCGGGCAAGGCCCACGGCGGCAAGACGGCTCGAAGCAGCACCTGCTCTTGGAGTTCCTGCTCACGCGCCAAGAGCGTGAGCAGCCGCCCGCGACCAGCCAGCACGATGGCAGCCGAGGGGAGCGATGCCTGGATCGTTACGACGAATTCAGCCAGCTGGGAAGCCTCACAACCATGGCCGTCATCAACGAGCAGCACGGGGGCAGCCGACCCCGCTTTCCCTTCCCTCAGGCCAGCGAACGCTATCGCCCGGTCAGCCGACTGGTTGGTTCTCACGCTTCGCAAATCGGCAAGCTGATCGACAACCAGATTGCGACCACTCACCCTGATCGCACTCAGGCCGGCTGATTCAAGCTCATTGGCCACATGATCAAGGACCGTACTCACACCCGTGCCTCCAGGCCCGCAGAGCACGGCAACTCCCTGTTGCTGTCGCACGGCGTACAGCAGTCTCGCGGCAGCAGCCTGCTGCGGCCCATAAAGCGAATCGTGGGACGTTTTCATGCCGCCCTCACTGCTGCCGCCGGTGCAAAACTAACAACCTCTCCCAGCAGACTCACCCCAATTTCGGCCAGAGCCTTCATCGAAGCAGGGCAGGGGGCAGTCTCCTGACGACGGGCCACAATGATGGCATCGAAGCCAAAACTGGCCAGCCGGAGCGGGTGCAGCCGCAGCCTACCCGGCGGGAACCAGATGCCCGCGTCGACGAGGACCAGCTCATGCTGCCTGTCAGCCTGCTCCCGGTGCCACTGCCAACGCTCAGCATCGCCCACGAGTTCTTGCCACCATTCAGCGGACGATTCATACGACCGCACCGGACAGCCGAGAACTGGCAGGATGAGCTCCAAACCATGAATCAAGGTCGACCGTCCCTCACGTGGGGCATGCCCCGCGACAGCGATTGACCGGCTGCCAGACTGCCAAGCAGCAGCAAGACGGTCAGCCAACGCCCACCACTGGTCAGGGCAAGAATCGAGTAGCCGTGCGAGCACACCATCGGCCACCACCACGGAGTCTGATCTATTAGCCTCGGCAACGACACCTGCGGGCGTGGCTGGTGCAGCCGGCAGAGCAACGCCTGTCGCTGGCACTGCTGGAGAAGCAGCGCGTTGCAAAAAGGCGGTATCGAGCAGATCAAAACTCATCGCACACTCCGTCCACCGGCAGGCTGTCGGAATTCTGGTTCTGCCGCAATTCGCAGCGACTGACTGCCTCCAGGAACCTCATCCAGTGGCTGCCGTTCCACAGCCAGCACAGCCAGCCAAACGACAGCTGCGATGGCTGCCAGAACAGCGACTGATCCCCAGCGGCCACTCTGGCGATGCTCCGCCACCGAGGCTCGCCCGGCCGGTCGCCGCTGCTGCCGTCGCCGCGGACGAGTGCCCAGCGGCGGTGCAATCGAAGCAGGGGCCACAGGAACAGGATCAGGCGTAAGAGAATCAGGGGTAGCAGAACTGGCCGGGTTCGCCACCACCAACTCTGCCGAGGCCTGATCGACGGCAGATGCCGATCCTGCCGCAGCTTCAGCCAACACCTCCGACGACTGCTCTGCTGCCGAAACGTCAGCAGCCATCACAGCCGGCTCAGTTCCTGCTGGCTCTTCAGGCAGACTAGCCAGTTCTTCGTGCTCGAACGAGGCTGCGGCTGCTTCTGAGAGTTCCCCGGCCTCTGGCTCCGCTGACACGGTCTGCTGCGGCTCTCTCGCAACGGGCCGACGGAGAACGATTTCTTTCGCTACGAACGGCTGCCCGCCATCGTCTGACGGAACTGTCGGAAATATTGCAATCGTCTCCATGCACACCGCTCCCCTAACGGTGGCTATCGACCCGAACTCCACACACACTTGAAGGAGAGCCTTTCCCGCTGTCCAGGTTGCCAGGCCCGTCGTGGTCAGCAGCATCCGGGCGGCCTGGGGCCGTACCGCCTCATCGAGGGCGGCTGGAAAACCGCACCGAATTGACCGAACAGTTAATCCCCAAGGGGGGCCGGTATGACGGCAGGCCCGTCTCGCCTATGATGGGTGAAAACGTCGAAATACTCGGCAAAACAATTGTCACGGCGGTTCGTAGTCGCCAGCGTGTCAATCTCCCGGCCCCACCAGCACGAAAGTCTGATGTCATCTTCTCAGCCCCCCCGCACGGAGCTCCTACTCAACCTCCTTTCACAACGGATCGCCATTCTTGACGGTGCCATGGGGACCATGGTGCACGCCCTTGGTTTCGACGAGGCGGGCTTTCGGGGCAAACCATTTCAGGATCACCAACGTGACCTGAAAAACTGCATCGACGTGCTGACCCTCTCCCAGCCGGAGGCCATTCGGCAGATTCACACCTCATTTCTCGATGCCGGCGCCGATATCATCGAGACCAACACATTTGGAGCCACTCCGGTTGCCCTGGCTGACTTCGGCCTTGCCGATCAGACGCGAGAGCTCAATCTGGCAGCCTGCCGCATTGCTCGTGAGGCGGCCGATGCAGTAACCGCCCAGAATCCTGAGCGGCCCCGTTTTGTGGCCGGCTCAATCGGCCCGACCAATAAACAGCTCTCGATTGCTGGAAACGTGGCAGACCCCGGCCATCGCGATGTCACCTTTGATGAAATGGTGGCCTGCTACCGGGAACAGATCGAAGCCCTTCTGGAAGGGGGCGTCGACCTGCTTCTGGCTGAGACGGCATTTGACACGCTCGTCCTCAAGGCCGCTCTGTTCGCAATCGAAGACGTCTTTCAGTCGACCGGCATCCGGCTGCCAGTGATGGCCTCGTTCACCGTATTCGAAGGGGGCCGCACCCTGTCGGCCCAGACTGTCGAAGCCTGCTGGCAGAGCGTCTCTCATGCCAACCTGCTCAGCATCGGAATCAACTGCGCGCTCGGCCCGGAAAAGATCCGCCCGTACCTCTCGGATCTCTCACGAATTACCTCGCGGCTTGTCAGCTGCTACCCGAACGCTGGGCTCCCCAATGCCTTGGGTGGCTTTGATGAAACTCCGGAAATGATGGCCGCTGTGATCGGCGAGTTTGCCCGCGATGGCCTGCTGAATATCGTCGGTGGCTGCTGCGGGACGACCCCGGATCACATTCGAGCCATAGCCGAGGCTGTCGCCCCGCATCCACCGAGGCAGCCAGCTCAGCCACCGCTATTGAGTCGCTACTCTGGCCTGGAACTGCTGGAGATCCGCCCGGAAAGCAGCTTTACCATCATTGGCGAACGGACGAATGTCACTGGCTCACGGGCATTCGCTCGCCTCATCAAAGATGAAAACTACGAGGCAGCCCTCAGCGTTGCCCGCCAGCAGGTGGAAAACGGCGCTAATCTCATCGACGTGAATGTCGATGAGGGCATGCTCGATGGGCCAGCGGTGATGACCAAGTTCCTCACGCTGCTCTCAAGCGAACCCGATGTCTCTCGGGTTCCGATCATGATCGATTCTTCGCGTTGGGAAGTCCTTGAAGCCGGGCTCAAGTGCATTCAGGGCAAAGGGGTTGTGAACTCCATCAGCCTGAAAGAAGGGGAAGCGTCCTTCCTGCACCAGGCACGGACGATTCGCCGATATGGTGCCGCGGTGGTCGTCATGGCCTTCGACGAAGAAGGCCAGGCAACTGACATTGAACGGCGGGTATCGATCTGTGAGCGGGCCTACCGACTCCTCACCGAAGAGGCCGACTTCCCTCCAGAAGACATTATCTTCGACCCCAACATCCTCACCGTTGCCACCGGCATGGAGGAGCACAACCGGTACGCCGTCAATTTCATTGAGGCGACCAGGGAAATGAAAAAACGGATGCCACTGGTGAAGATTTCCTGATCTCCTTGAGAAAATCGAGGATGTCCTCTTTGACAGACGGCCCGACGCCACTGACCGACTCATTGAGCATGCCGAGAAGGTGAAAGGGCAGGGGGGGGCAAGCTCCGCCAAGACCGACGCCTGGCGGGAACTCGATGTCGAAGGGCGATTGGCCCATGCTCTGCTTAAGGGCATCACCGACCATGTCGAGGAAGACGTCGAAGCAGCCCGGCATGAGTATGACACCAGCCTTGAGATCATCGAAGGCCCGCTCATGCGGGGCATGCAGACCGTTGGTGATCTTTTCGGCGAGGGAAAGATGTTCCTGCCCCAGGTGGTCAAGAGTGCCCGCGTCATGAAGAAGGCCGTCGGCTACCTGTTGCCCTACATGGAGGAAGAACGAAAAGCGCAAGGGGCCGAACAAACCAAGCGAGGCAAAGTCCTGCTGGCTACCGTCAAGGGTGACGTCCACGATATCGGTAAAAACATTGTGGGCGTGGTGCTCGGCTGCAATGGCTACGAGGTGGTCGACATTGGCGTCATGGTTCCCTGCGCCACGATCATCGACAAGGCTCGGACAGAGCAGGTCGACGTGGTTGGCCTGTCGGGCCTGATCACACCCAGCCTCGACGAAATGGTTCAGGTCGCCAAGGAATTTGAGCACGAAAAAATTGGCGTGCCGCTCCTGATTGGTGGCGCAACGACCTCAGCCCGTCACACGGCGGTGAAGATCGCCCCCGTCTACTCTGGTGACGTTGTTCATGTGACTGACGCCTCCCGGGCAGCAGGCGTCGTTGAAAATCTTCTCAACCCAGCGCATCGTGAGGCTTTTGTGTCGGCCAATCGCGCCGCGCAGGCCCGGGATGTCGAGAACTTCCAGAAAAGGCAGCAGGCAACATTAGTGCCCTATGCCACCGCTGTGGCAAATCGTTGGACCACCGACTGGTCTGTTGCCGAAATCGCTACCCCTGAGTTCTTGGGCGTTCGCCCGCTTCCCAAGGTGCCGCTCGCTGATCTTGTGCCCTTCATCGACTGGTCTCCGTTCTTCATGGCCTGGGAACTGAAGGGCAAGTATCCATTGATCCTGGAGGACCCAACGGTCGGCACGGAGGCCCGCAAACTCTTTGACGATGCCCGCCGCATGCTTGACGAAATTGTCGCCCAAGAGTCCCTTGAGGCCCGTGGCGTCTACGGCTTCTTTCCAGCCAATAGTGAGGGTGATGACATTCTGCTCTACACCGACGATGAGCGGAAAACTGAATCGGGTCGGGTTCACACCCTCCGGCAGCAATGGGAACGCCGGGGCCAATCCACCTTCCATGCACTTGCCGATTTCATTGCGCCCACCTCCAGTGGTCGCAAGGATTACCTTGGTGCATTCGCCTGCACAGCGGGCCACGGCTGTGCCGAGATTGCCGCACGGCATGACCGCGACCACGACGACTACAACTCGATCATGGTCAAGGCGCTGGCCGACCGCCTGGCTGAAGCCTTTGCCGAATGGCTGCACAAGCGAGCGCGGGACGACTGGGGCTTCGGCAAGTCCGAGGGGCTCGACAATGAGGCACTTATTGCCGAGGGGTATCGCGGCATTCGTCCGGCTCCGGGTTATCCGGCCTGTCCTGATCACACCGAAAAACCGGCCCTCTTTGCATTGCTCGGAGCAACAGAGGCCGCTGGCATGAACCTGACGGAAAGCTTTGCCATGACTCCAGCGGCAAGCGTCTGTGGCCTCTATTTTGGGCATCCGGAAAGCCGATACTTCGCAGTGGACAGGATCACTCGCGATCAGGTTGAAGACTATGCCGCTCGCAAGGGAATGCCAGTGGCTGATGTGGAACGCTGGCTTGCCCCCAACCTTGGTTATGACCCCTGAGCAGGCATGCCGGCATCGTGATCCAGGCCTTCGCCCATCTCCGGGATCAATCCATGCCCCGCGCAACCGCACCCAAAAACAAACCGCCAGGGAAACCGGCGCGATCCCGCCGCCGCAGGATTGCCTTCGACGGCCCGCAGGCGACGCCGCTGGCGAGTGTGCAGGTAACCGATCTGATCGAACGGTTTATCGCTTACGTTCGGCATGAACGCGGCCTTGCTGAGAACACCCAGGCTGCCTACCGTCGCGACTTGGATACGTTCTCTCGTTGGCTGGGTGGAAAAAATCCGCTCACGATCACAATCCAGGATTTGGGCGACCACCTTGCTGACCTCTCCAAGCAGGGCCGGTCGCGTGCAAGCATTGCCAGGCATGCCGCGACCGTACGGACATTTCATGCCTTCTTGCAACTTGAAGGAGTCCGTGCGGACAACCCGGCAGAACAGCTTGTACTGGGCCGTCGTGACGATCCTATTCCCGCAGTGCTCAGCCCAGCCCAAGTTGAACGGCTCCTCGATAGCCCCTCGCGTTTTACTCCCTCGGGCGCACGAGATCGTGCCCTGCTGGAACTGCTCTACGCCACAGGCTGCCGCGCTTCTGAAGTATCAGCCCTACGGCTGACTGACGTGCACCTTGAGGAACAGTTCTGCACCTGCCACGGCAAGGGCCAGAAGGAGCGGGTCGTGCCGCTGGGTGCCCGTGCCCGCACAGCCATGCGTGAATGGCTTGACCGCCATCGCGAACAATTTGCGGAACGTGGGAACGAACCAGGCTGGGTCATTCTCTCAACCCGGGGCAACCAACTTTCGCGGATGCGCATCTGGGAGATTGTCCGCAACCATGCCGCTGCAGCGGCGCTTCCCACTGACATCTCACCACACACACTGCGGCACAGTTTCGCCACCCATCTTGTTGCCGGTGGCGTCGACCTCAGGCATGTGCAAGAGATGCTCGGCCATGCAAGCATTGCCACCACACAGCGGTACACCCACGTCGATTCCGGCCGGCTGAAAAGCGTGCACCAGCAGTTTCACCCTCGTCGGTAAAACATCACTGCCAGCGATCGAGCGTGTCAATCAGTCCCTGGGGGTGCAAAGGTAATTTTTTTGATCATCTCAATTACCCGACCATCATCGACCCGTCCAGAAACAGCCGTGATGGCACTGACAACGTTTGCGTAGTCAAGGTTGTAATCACAGTCGAGTTCGAGTTCGACATCTGCTGCTACAGCTCCCGAGGCCTCTGCTGCGTCGACAATGCCGGCAACACGCTGCCGGAGATCATCAAAATCACTGACCGGCTCACCATTCATGCCAATTCCAGCCAGACTTCCGTCGGCCTGAGCCGTCAGCCGCACCTTAATCGGCGGCAACTGGAGGTCATCGGAGGGTTGCCCTGCTGATTTCCCCAGGGGCATCCGAATATCAAAATCACCCTCGGGTGCGATGATGTTCAGTGTCAGCATGAAGAAAATCATCAACTGAAAAACGACGTCGATCATTGGCGTCATATTAATGGCTACTTTTTCAAGCCGCCGTCGGGGCAGAGCAGTCATTGTGTTACTCCGGCTTGTAGAGAGCCCGGAGCGCAAACCGCTCAAAGCCCTCTTCTTGGCAGATCCGGATCACCTGCTGCACGTCCCCGGTACTCGCCCGGCCGTCAGCCCGAACAATCACAGTAGCCTGCTTGGGGTCTTTCCCGGCCGCCTCGATAATTTCCCGCTCCTGTTGTAAGGGTCTGTCAATTTGATCAACCGGCACCACCTCGCCGGCATAGAGCACACCGCCATCGGCAGTCAACTGCATCGTGATCGGCGTTTCCAGCACGCCCTCTGCTGGCTTGGCCAACTGACTGACCGGCAACTGAATTCGCTCGTCTTGTTCCGCCTCACTAAAGTTGAGGACGAACATAAAAAAGGTGATGAGCTGAAACGTGACGTCAATCATTGGCGTCATGTCATTTTCGACGGTCGCTGGACCATTGCTTCTGCGTATCACAGTCACTTTTCCTGCAATTCCTGGGGGCAGACACAACCGCCCGGCAGGATTGGCTCATCACTTCTTTGCCACTGGAACCTTCGAGATCAGCCGGACACTTTCGGCCTCAATGTCACTATTGAACCGCTCCAGCCAGTTGCGAAAGAGAGAAAAACAGGCGACCGCCGGAATCGCCAGCCAGAGGCCAATGAGGGTGGTCACCAACGCCTGCGAAATACCGGTGGCCAACTCGGCTGGCTTGGGCTGAGTGGCTGACTGGGCAATCACGGTGAACGCACTGACCATTCCGCTGACGGTCCCGAGTAGCCCAAACATGGGAGCCAGTGCTCCCACAAGAGAGACATAACTAATTTTGTGCTCCAGTCGCATGGCCTCCTCCGCCTGCGTCTCACGCATGGCGTCCAGGCACTGTTGATACCCCACCTGAAGTTTCACAAGCCCTGCTGCGAGCACCCGCCCGAGATACGAGTCATCAGCCTTGGCTAACTCGTAGGCTTGTTGGAATTCTTTCCGGCCCAGATGACCTTCAAAGTTTTCAATCAAATCAGGAGGCATAAGCACGGCTCGTCGCAACTGCAAAAAGCACATGACAAGCAAGGCCACCAACGCGAACGACAGTCCCAAAAAGACAATGACAAATGTCAGGCCCAACGCCTTCACGTAGTAGACAAGAAGGTTTGGAGGGGGCGCGGGGGCACTTGGCAACGCCGTAGCTGGTGCCGCCGGCAGGCCTTCCTCGGCAGCGGCCTGGATGGCAGTGGGCTCAGCCTCGTTTTCTTGGCCGATGGCTCCCCGCTCTCCCCAAAAAACTACCCCGGCTACTGTAAGCCCGATGATCCACAGCCAGACACTTCTTCTGTGCATTGGTGTTCCGTCACAATCTTCTCTGCGAGTGCTGGCGATGCATTTCCAAACACATCCACTGCCAGACCGCTCGTCAATCCGTGGTTAAAAGAATAGCGTTCCTGCCAGGAATCCGCCAAGACGAGCCTCTGCTCAGTCTGTTGACGCCGAGAGATCTGCTGCCCAGTGGCTCTGTGGATAAAGTGCCTCAAGCCGGCGGCGAGCCTCGGCAGCCCGCTGTGGAAAGCCGCCCACCGACCAGAGTTTGACCAACCGGAACAAGCTCTCGGCGTGAAACCGAGCGGTCTTGGGATACACCAAGTCAACCGTCAGGTAGGCCAGCAGCGCATCCTGTGGTTCATCTGCCGCAAGGTACCCATCCCCCAGCAGCACATACCCTCTGGCGACGGTCTGAGTGGCTTGGACGTCGGCCTCTGTTGGCGGTTCAGTCTTTGCCAACACCTGCCGAATCAAAACTACTGCCTCAGCCGCCTTCCCCTGCTCGATCAGGCAGGCGGCCCGGCCCAATTCTGCGGCCAATTTCTCCTGCCGACTGGCAGCATCTCCTGAACGAATCGCCAGGCCGCGTTCAAACGCTTTCATTGCCTCATCGGCATCGTGTTCTACCAGCCACGCCTCGCCCTCAAGGCAGGCCGCCCGAATGGCAAAAGCGGGGGGGCCGGAGGCCAGTTGCTGATACCAGGCAATGGCGTCCCCTCTGTCACCAGCTGCCAAGGCCAGCTGGCCTGCCAGCTCAATCATTTCATAGCGACGAATCGTCCGGCTGTAGCGTTTGAGAAAGGCCTCTACAGCATCGCGGGCAGGGCGACTTGGAGTGTCGCTGGCGAGTGCTTGCCGCGCTTCAGCAGCGGCCCGAACGTAGTCATAGTCAGCCCGGATTTCGACCGCCCCCCCCTCAAGGTCGCCCGAGGGAATTCCTGTCACCCCAGCGAGGGCCGCGGCATAATCACCCTCCAGTAGATCCCGCCGGGCGTCGGTCAGTGCCCTTGGTTCTTCCCCGAACTGCATGGAGACCAACTCGTCGACACCAATTTGACGACGTCCTCCAGTCTGGCCCTCAAAATCAAGGGCATTCGGACTAGTCGATTGAATACGGCCAAAGAGGATCTCTTCTGGAGTGACCACCTTGTCAGGCGGGGCGGCCACCACCACGCCGCCCCCCACCACCAGCCAACCTGCAAGCAAGAAGCCAAACCAGCATGGCCGTTGCCGCTGAACACGCAGTTTCTGGGTCAGCCAGATCTCATTTGAAAAACGTGTCATGATGCCGCTCCTGACAGCCTGCCCAACTCCTCTTCAATGTCGTCAAGCAGTGACTTGAATTCTACCTGGAGTGTTTCCCCGCCGAGTGCAGGATGGAGCTGTAACTCAATCTTGATGTCACCGGCAGCCTGCTCCAGACGCCGCCTTCTCTCGTTCAAATCGGTCTCGCGACGCGCCCAGGCAAGTCGACAGGCAGCCAGCCGCAGACGAGCTTGGAAATACACCTGCCTGAGGCCTCTGGCGGTCTGATCTTCTCCACCAAAGGCGCGATTTGAAACCCGACTGGCGAGCCCCCCCCAGCCCCACGCGACAGCCGTTCCTCCCGAAACCGCCTTTCGCCACCCGACAGCTGCTTCGCGGAACCGCTGCCGTGCCAGTTCCGCGACAGAACGAGCCGCATCTTGATCAAGAAGGACCTCGTCTATCTGCGCGAGAGCGGCCTCCCACTCCTTTAATTCCGCGAGGACATTCACCAACTGGAGTCTGAGGGCAGTCTGTTGCCCCCCAGCAGGATCATCGAGAAGCTGCTCTGTGACCGTAACCGCCTGTCGAAGAAAGCCGACCCGAGCATCCCGAGGCACAAGTGGAGCAAAGGGGCCTGTAGATGAGCCCAGCTGAGAGAGCGTGACTGCAGTCCAGGTCGAGACAGCACGTGAGCCGGATGCCTTTTGTGCGACATCCAGAACCTGCCCAAGCAACTCAAGACGGAGGGCAACCTGTTTGATTTCGCCACCATCCTGCTGGGCCGTCTCCTCTAAGTCGTCGACCAGTTTTCTTCCCAGCACCGCGATCGTGCCTGCCAACCGCCCTGTTGCCTCCGGACTGCCCCGGGCGTAGTCAACAAGGCTGGCAAGTGCCTGGGAGGCCAATTTATCGTCTCCTATCGCGACGAATCCCCTCAGGCAGATAGCAAGCCCGGGCTCGACAAGCTGTTTCGGCAGGGCAGGGGAGGGCTTTTGAAGCTGAGTCCATGGGCCCCAGACAGGCTGCAGCAAGAGCCGCTTTACCTCTTCAGAGTCAACAGGATCTGCCAGCAACAACAGATTGCAGCGGGCCACAGCGGCCGCAATCGCCAACGATAAGCCATCGGGTTTGAGTGAATCAGCATCACTTAAGAGAGCCAGCCCCTCATCGAGCCAACCGGCAGCTCGTTCCTGCCAAGCCGCTTTTTCTGCGGTCTCTAGCTGCTGGCATGCCTGCCAGAGAGTCACGCCTCCGCGGAGGACGATTGCTGCTCGCCCCGGGGACTGCTTATTCAGGCCGCTGAGTAGTGTGTCGATTGCCTCCAGGTCTTGAGCAGCAGCCGCGAGATCAATCGCCAGCATCGCAGCTGCCGTTGACTCCGCCTCCTCTGGCCACTGCCGCATAATCGCCTCAGCCAACCGGGCGACCTGATGAATCGCCTGGCTCGCCCAGGCTGCCGTTGGTTGCTGCTTGAGCGCCTGCCAACTGGCAAGCGCAATCGTAGCCGCCTGCCGGCTCACCGGTTCATTTGGTGCTGTATTCAGAAGATGTTCCCCGAGAACCGCCGCCTCATGATATCGCTGCCCCTCATAAAGTAGCGTAGCCAACTGGTAGGAGAGCTGCAGTCGCTGGCGTTGTCGATCCTCGCCCTCTTCTGGCAGCTCGTGCCCTGCGGCGACAAGTGCCGCCCGCAATGCCGCGATTGCCTCGTCTCGTGCCGCGTCACTTGGCGCGGCTCGCAGCTGGGCAACCGCTGCCTCAGCAGATTCAACCATGGCGGTAAAGGACTGACCAAAACGCTCGGCGGCAGCGGCTCCACGACGGTCGAGGTTTGCCAAAACATCGCGTGCTTCTGCGGCATAGTCACGGCCTGCTCGGGCCACATCAGTGGCCAGTTTGCGGGCATCTTCGAGGAGCCGGGCCTGCTGCCGGCCCTCCTCGCCAGAAAGCCCATCGGCCCGCCGCCGCAGCAACTCAGCTGCCCGAACTTTGGTAGCGAGCGCATCGGCATCAAGGGCGTCCCGGGGCCCCAACTTCAGCACTCGCTGGCGGAACTTTTCTCCAAAACTGGCATCATCCGCTGCTGTTGGTGTGGCTAACCACGCTTCGAGCGACGCAGCGAGTGCCCGAGTCTGAAGCCGTTCGATTAACGGCTCTGTCGCTGGCAGATCGAGCACATCCGCCAGCAGAGCCAGCCCGCGATCTTTCTCGCCAAGCTCAAGATGGGCCCTGCCTTCTTCAACCTGAGCCCAGAGGCCTGCTGCCCGAGCCTGCTGCTGCTGTGACAACTCGTGATACCGAGTAATGGCCTGCCTGAGAGCTGTTTTCCAGTCGGCTGAACCGGGCGGAAAGCAGCGGGCCCGCTCGGCGCTTGCTTCTGCTGCCAACAGGTGAACCTGAAGTGCCCGACCGCGAAGTTGCTCCCGACGCTCTTCCAGACGATCACGGGTGAGCCGTTCTTCACGGCGGCCAAGCCGCCTCCCGCGGTAACCGGCCAA
>RGBY01000360.1 GCA_009919445.1 Planctomycetia bacterium | reverse complement strand
GCGACCGATAAATACCACCGGCAATCCGCTTGGCAGCCGCATCGATGTCGGCTGGCGTGACCGATTCGGCGAGCGGCCGGGAGGCGTCATCTACTGGCTGACTCATGCCGATTCTCCAGCATCCCCCACCGGGTTGCGGCCGGTCAGCCGCTGGGGCTGATGGAAGGCTCGCACATCGATCCAGGCCATGCCGGCCCGGCGGGCGGCTTCAATTCCCAGGTCGCTATCTTCCCAGACCAGGCAGCCCTCGGGCCGTACTCCCAGCCGGCGGGCGGCCTCCAGGAAGGGATCGGGATCTGGCTTGTGCCGAGCGGTGTCTTCGCTGGCAACGATGGTGTCGAAGCAGTCGAGCAGGCCGAGTCGCTCGAGGATCTGCCGACAGACCGCCTGATAGCCCCCGGTAACGACCGCGAGGGGCAGCTCGCCCTGCGCCCGGCGGACAGCGGCAATCACCGGGTCAATTGCCGCGATGTGGGGCAGCTGATCAATGAAGGCCTGTTCTTTGTGAGCGGACGCCTGGTCGAGGTCGATCTCAACGGACGCCTCGACTGCAAGCGTGGCCAGAATGTCCCGGGTGGGCCGTCCACCCAAGGAATAGAACCGGTCTTCATCAAACGACAGGCCGTGTCGCTCAGTCACCTGCAACCAGGCGCGATAGTGAGCCGGCATGGTGTCGGCCAGCGTGCCGTCACAGTCAAACAACAAGGCGTCATAGTCTTGCAGGTGCCAGTTGGGGGTGTCGGTCATGGGAAGCCCAAAGGGGGATGAAATCGTCGGATTCGAACCTTTTGAGAGTCGGGAACCGCAGACGATCGGTCATCGAGCCGATTGCAGCGAATGTAGCGGCTGAAGCAAGCGGCCGTCTCCCCGGCTGACCGTTTTTTCTTACTCACCGGCAAGGTTTTACAAGGTAGCCTAGTGTGAAGGAAGGCTCTCACCAGATTTCCTCGTGCGGCCGCCGTTCTTTTTCACGCCTCTGCTTCGCCAACACTGAGCCATGCAATTTTCCGCTCTTGGAATCCGCTACCGCATGCTGCTGCTGGGCATTCTGCCAGTGGCAGTGATTTTTGCGGTCGTGCACATCACCAACTCGCAGAGTATTGAAACCGTTCTGCTTGAATTTGCTGATGAGATTCTCCACGAACGGGCCGGGGTCGTCGCGACTGAAATCGACCGTGGCACCCTGGAAGCCGTCACGGCTGCCCGAACGATGGCCACGGCTGCCGAACACGGCCTGTTCGGCCGACGAGAAGAATCGATGGCGTTGGCACGCTCGGTGCTTGAGGGCAATCCGCAATTCACAGCGGCCTATTTCGGGTACGAACCGAATGCTGATGGCCAAGATGCCGAGGCCGGCGACAAACTTCCTGCCGAAGCCCTTGGTGAAGGCGGCCGCTTTCTCCCCTACTACTTTCGCGACCAGATTCAGGAGAGCCAGATCAAGCTCTCTCCTCTCGTGCTGCTTGACGGCCTGTACTACGCCGGCTGCCGCGAGCGGGCCAATCAGCCGACTGTCACCAATAAGGCCATGGTGACCGAGCCCTATGAATATGAGGGCAAACTCATGGTCGAGCAGACCTATCCGATCATGATCGACGGAGCGTTTGCTGGTATTGCCGGTGTTGACCGGGCGTTGAACAAACTCACCAAAGACCTGGAAACCATCAAAGCTCGGCAGCAGGAGGCTGGCTGGAATCTCGACATCATCCTGGTCAGCCGCAAGGGCAAGATCATTGCGTCAACCGTTGCCGCGATGGAGCTTTCGAGCAAGCCGGTCGCCGACACGCCCTATGCTGAGATTCTCACGCACTTTCATGACAGCAACACCGGGGCCACCATCACCACCGACCTCCTTTCTGCCGCCGACCCCTTCTCGGATGAAACCTGTTTTTATGTGGCGGCGGATGTCCCGACAGGGTCGTGGACCGTAGTGATGGAACTGCCGAAGCAAGATGTTGTTCGACGAATTCAAGGTCCTCTGCTGTTTACGCTGCTGGTTGCAGGAATCGGCTTCTCCACGGTTCTGGGGCTGATCTATTGGCTCATGACAAGTCTGACACGGCGAATTGAACAGGCTGCCCGGGCAGCCT
>RGBY01000359.1 GCA_009919445.1 Planctomycetia bacterium | reverse complement strand
CTCTCCTCGGAATCAGCGTGGGTTGGCTATGCTTTGGCTTCGATAGGTTTGGAGGGTTGTCCGAAGGCCGGGCGACCAATTGTCACAACAGAAATTTCTCTCAGCGGCGAAGGATTCCATGGCGATCGAATTGAAGGTTCCGGAAGTCGGTGAATCAATCACCGAGGTTATGATCGGCACATGGAAAAAGGGTGTGGGCGAGCAGGTAGCCGCCGACGAGTCGGTTGTCGAAATTGAGAGTGATAAGGCAACCGTCGAGTTGCCGGCCCCGTCGGCTGGAGTGATCAGTCAGATTCTCAAGCAGGCCGGTGAACAGGCCACAGTCGGTGAGGTGATCGGCTATCTCGACACGGTTGGGGCTGCCGCCCCAACCCCTGTCCCTCCGGCGGCTTCTCCGTCCCAGTCACCGCAGCCTCAATCGGTCGATGTTCGCCGCCGTGAAGGCAGCACCATGATCGGCTCGGTGCAACCGGTGGCCTCAGGAGCGGGCCCGGTCATGCCGGCGGCGGCCCGGGTACTCGGTGAAGCTGGAGTGCCACCACAATCGGTAGCAGGATCTGGGCCCGGTGGCCGCGTTACCAAAAGCGATGCCATGGCGGCAGTGGCGGGGTCTGCCCAGCCCGTCGCACCGGCTCCACCGGCGGTCGCCCCAGTATCGGCCACGCCACCTGCCGCAGCTCCAGCCTTGAGTGGCACGACCGCCCTTGCAGCAGACGCAACGGCTGAACGAGCCGAGCGGGCGGTCCTGATCAGCCCGATTCGACGGCGGATTGCCGAGCGGCTGGTCGAAGCCCAACATGAGGCCGCATTGCTGACAACCTTCAATGAGGTCGATATGTCGGCCGTGATGGCGGTGCGGAAGAAATTCAAGGACTCATTCAACGACCGGCACGGGGTAAAGCTTGGCTTCATGTCGTTTTTTGTTCGGGCGGCAGTCGAGGCCCTGCGGGCGGTGCCCCAGGTGAATGCCGAGTTTCGTGACCCGCATATCGTCTATCGTGACTACTGCGACATCGGCATCGCTGTTGGCGGCGGCAAAGGGCTGGTCGTTCCTGTGCTGGGGGGCACGTTCACGATCTCGAACGGCGGTGTCTATGGCTCAATGATGAGCACGCCGATCATCAATCCACCACAGAGCGGAATCCTTGGTTTGCATGCCATTCAGGAGCGGCCCGTGGCGATCGATGGTCAGGTGGTGATCCGCCCAATGATGTACCTTGCCCTCACCTACGACCATCGGCTGGTCGACGGCCGTGAGGCGGTGACGTTTCTGAAACGGGTTAAGGAAACCATCGAAGACCCGACCCGACTAATGCTCGAATGCTAGCTGTACGCTGAAAGGGGCATCCCTGGCCCCTTTCAGCCTGTCGACCGATGCCAAGCTTTCTGATTGCTTGGGGCCCGTTTCCGTAGGGCTCTCAGATGAGGACAACATGACACACGATCTGGTGGTGATTGGTGGCGGTCCTGGTGGCTATGTGGCCGCGATCCGGGCGGCACAGCTCGGCATGAAGGTTGCCATTGTAGAAAAGGAAGACAGGTTCGGCGGCACCTGCCTGCGGGTTGGCTGCATTCCCTCGAAGGCCCTGCTTGAGTCAAGCCATAAGTACGAACTGGCATGCGGCGAACTTGCACAGCACGGTGTGGTGATCGGTGGCGTTTCACTTGATCTGGCCACCATGATGAGCCGCAAAGCGACGGTAGTGCAGACGCTTTCCAAGGGCATTGAGGCCCTGCTTGGCAAGAACAAGATAACCCGAGTGCGGGGCACGGGGCGGCTGGCTGGCCCTGGTCGGGTTACGGTAACGGGGGCCGATGGATCCTCCAGCGAACTACTTGCTCAGCGAATCATTCTTGCTGTTGGCAGCCAAAGTGTGGTGCTGCCTGGTATCAGCTTTGACGGTGACCGGGTACTGGCAGCGACTGGCCGCAAGCCGGCAACGGCCGACATTGGGCTGGAAACGGTCGGCTTGGCGACTGACGAGCGAGGTTGGATTCCGGTTGATGCACAGTTCCGTACGGCTGCCCCTGGCATTTACGCAATCGGTGACTGTATCCCCGGGCCGATGCTGGCCCACAAGGCAGAGGAAGATGGAGTC
>RGBY01000358.1 GCA_009919445.1 Planctomycetia bacterium | reverse complement strand
CGCATTTCATTCACTTTCACGTGTCTGCTCCCCAAAAAGCCGAGGCCGGCAATGGTGACGTCTGGCCATCGTAGGCCGGAAGCCGATCAGTCATTCAACGCCCCCACACCCTAATCATCCATGCGAAGGAGTCAACTGCCGGGAAACCCCGCAGATTGGTGGGCTCTTGTTGGCGGAGATGAGGGCAACAGGGTATCTTTACGGTGTTCGTGGGTTCGCCGAGCTGTCACGGTTCGTCCCGACGATTGTTCAGGCCACCGATTTGGCGGCTTGGCTTTCCCGCCGGGGTTCGGAACGAAGGGGCAGCGACGTCCCCGGTTTGAGTTGGATTACTCAAATCGCCGAAAGGACGAATGAGATGGGCGGCAGCGTCGAGCCCCCGCAGAGTTTCGGAGATTCCCGCCGTGGCCGTTGCCGCCCGTACTGACCTTGCCTTTCAGCAGTGCATCTCGCCGTTATGCGGGGCAACGTTTTCTGTTGATGAGGTGCTGACGAGTTGTCCGTCTTGCGGCAATCTGCTTGATGTCACCTATGACTGGGACCGCCTGCCGGCCCCATCGTCATTTGAAATTTTTGAACGCAAGTGGATGCGGCGGAGTGACCCGCTTGCCGTGAGTGGCGTCTGGCGATTCCACGAACTGCTGCCCTTCGCCCCCCGCGAGGCGATTGTCACCATCGGTGAGGGCCAGACGCTGTTGTCGGTATCCGATGGCGTTGGCAAATACATCGGGATGAATCCGGGCCGGCTTCATCTGGAGTATGAAGGCCTCAATCCTTCTGGCTCCTTCAAAGACAACGGCATGTCGGCCGCGTTTTCGCACGCCCGGATGATTGGGGCCCGCCGGGCGGCATGCGCCTCAACCGGAAACACCAGCGCCTCGCTCGCTGTCTACTGTGCTGTCACCCGGCTCATGCGGGGCATCATCTTTATCGGCTCCGGCAAGATCTCTTACGGCAAACTGTCGCAGGCGCTCGACTATGGAGCCCTCACCATTCAGATTTCTGGTGACTTTGATGACGCGATGGCGCGGGTCAAGGAAGTCGCCAGCCGGATGGGCATCTATCTGGTCAACTCCGTGAATCCTTTTCGGCTGGAAGGCCAGAAGACGATCATGTTCCGGGTGCTTGAGTCACTTGGCTGGGAAGTACCTGACTGGATTGTCGTCCCCGGCGGAAATCTTGGTAACTCAAGTTCGTTCGGCAAGGCGTTTGCCGAATTGCGTCACCTTGGGCTGATCGATCGTGTACCGAGGCTGGCGGTCATCAATGCCGCAGGAGCGAACACGCTCTACGAGCTCTACCACAACCGTGGGCTGCGGTGGGAAGGTGGTCATGCCGATCTGGCTCCTGCCTGCCACTACTACGACGAACTCGATCGGGAACAGAAGCGTGCCAATACGCTGGCCAGTGCCATTGAGATCAATCGGCCGGTCAATCTCAACAAGTGCCTGCGGGCACTGGAGGTCTGCGATGGCGTGGTCCGTGAGGTTTCCGAGCAGGAAATCCTCGATGCCAAGGCCCAGGTAGGCGCCGGTGGCCTTGGCTGTGAACCGGCCAGTGCGGCGAGTGTTGCTGGTGCCCGCAAACTGGTCGCAGAGGGAGTTATTGGCCGTGATGATCGGGTTGTCTGCATTCTTACCGGGCACCAGTTAAAAGACCCAGACGCCACGGTGGCCTACCACACGACCGATCAAAAGCTGTTCAATGAGAAGCTCGGAAGCCGTGGCGTAAACCGGGCAAGTTTTGCCAACCGAGCCGTTAGTGTTGGCAATCGCTTTGATGAGATCGTGCAGGCGATCGAGCTTTACGGCTGATACGGGCCTGCGGATACCAATCGCGACTCCGCGAGAACGAGGCGTCTGCTCACCAGAGAGGAAGTTGCTGAATGTCGAATGGACCCCATCGTCTTGTCGTGCATGGCGCTGCCGGCCGCATGGGCCAGCGGATTGTTGCCTGTGCCCTCGCCGAGCCAGATCACTGGCAGTTGGTGGCAGCACTGGATGCTGCTGGTCATTCAAAAACTGGCCAAGACGCTGGGCAGTTGGCCGGTGCCGGCGAGGCTGGTGTCGCGGTGACCGATGTCTGGGATGAGCAAGCTGA
>RGBY01000357.1 GCA_009919445.1 Planctomycetia bacterium | reverse complement strand
GCGGATTCCCCACTATCATGCGGTCAAGGCAACGCATGCCCTACGAGAACATTTTCCTGACCTCTACCTCTACGATCCGACGCCTCTTCCGAGGGCACTTTGGAAGGCGGCCATGCACTGCCATGTCGTCACCAAGGTAGACGAAGGCTGGACCTTTGTTGGACGGAAGAGAATGCCAGCGGGTACAAAGCGGCTGGCCAACTCAGGGTGACCAGGTCGGGCAGACAAGAATACTGCACGACGGGGCCGCTGCGTCCTTGCCCTCCCAGCCGGAAAGACGAATGCCGACGAGTCGACTTTTTTTGGGCTTGCTGCTGGTCTTCTTCTTGAAGAATTCTGTGGCCGTTTCTCAGGAAAGGGAAGCCGCACCAGCAGCAGACATGCCATTGCCGCTGCTGGCAACCCGTGAAGGGGAAGACTGGCCGAGCTTTCTCGGCCCACGCGGCGATGGCACCAGCAGTCAGGCAGAACTTGGGCTGCCTTGGCCAGAAACTGGGCCGGATATTGTCTGGCAGGCAGAAATGGGAGAGGGCTACGGGTCGCCAGCAGTTGCTCGCGGCCGGCTCGTGCTTTTTGATCGCGTTGGCGACAAGGCCAGACTGCGTTGCCTGAATGCCGAGACAGGAGAGTTGCTTTGGGAGGTCTCCGATCCGACCAGCTATCGCGATACCTTCGGCTATGACGGTGGCCCACGCTGCTGTCCGGTTATTGCCGGGAACCGTGTGCTGACATTGAACGCTGATGGCCTCCTCACCTGCCGTTGTCTTGCTGACGGCAAGAGGCACTGGCAGATTGACACCACGAGTCGCTACCACGTCGTGCAGAATTTCTTTGGCGTCGGTGCAGCGCCGCTGGTAGTCGAGGTGCCAAATAACAACGCCTTAAAACACCAGCCGGCCCCAAAACGACAGTTGGTCGTTGTGCCGGTTGGCGGCAGTGAGGCTGGCACGGCTCCGCCTGCACCAGAGCGGCTCGATCTGGTAAAGGGTGTTGATAGCGGCGTGGTCGCCTTCGATCTCAGCGACGGCCGTGAGGTCTGGCGGACCTCAGCTGAGTTGGCAAGTTACTCATCGCCCGTGCTGGCCATGTTCGGTGGCCAGCCGCGGCTGCTCGCCTGGCTACGCGAGCATCTGCTCGCCATCGATCCGGCCACTGGACGTGAGACCGGCTCGTTTCGCTGGCGGGCCGATGAACTCTTCAGTGTGAACGCCGCCACTCCAGTTGTGATCGGCGATCAGGTGCTCCTCTCAGAAACCTACGGCCCAGGGGCCGTGCTGCTGCGTGTTACCACCGCGGGACAAGGCGATCGTTTTACGCCAATCTGGACCAGCCCGAAGCGGGCTCGGGCCGATGCAACGCTGAGGGCTCACTGGGCCACCCCGATTGTCTACGAAGGTCACGTCTATGGCTGTAGCGGTCGCAATGCTGGCGATGCCCGGCTGGTCTGTGCGAATCTTGCCACCGGCGAGGTGCGGTGGAGTGAACAGGGGCTGGCACGGTCAAGTTTGGTGCGTGCAGGTGACAAACTGCTTGTGTTCGGTGAGTTTGGCGACCTCGTCGTTGTTCAGGCCACGCCAACCGCTTACACGACGCTCGCCAAGACAACGTTCACGGATCCTGCAACTGGTGATCCACTTCTCGGCGTGCCCTGCTGGGCGGCCCCTGTCATTGCCCGCGGCTACGCCTACCTTCGCGGCGCCGATCGCGTTGTCTGTATTGACCTTGCGCCATAGCTGGCATCTCCCACGTGCGAATCAGCCCAGTGGTACTGTGCAATATTCGGCTGATACCGGCCCGGATCGCCTGCAGGGAACCTTTTGACCGCGTTTTGCGTATAGGCATTATTCGTCACAACGCTCCGCATCATGACGCAGGCAAGGGTGTAAGCATGCGATCCGCTGTGGCCCAATCGAAGGGCAGAGTCAATGACCACCTGGTCGTGGGTTTTTCAGAGGACACCGCAAGAAAGACGAAGGCTCAGGCGGGAGGGAAAAAATTGTTGTCGGCAACCACGTCGTGGCCGAGAACGATGTCAGGGGGAAACACTTGAGAGCCGTCATTTGATGGCGGTTGTCTCGCCTGTCTATGAAATTACAAACCAGTGGGGGACTGAGTTTGAGGCGAGAATAGC
>RGBY01000356.1 GCA_009919445.1 Planctomycetia bacterium | reverse complement strand
AGCGGCTTGCCGGCCTTGCTGACGGCCTCGAGCACGGGCACGAGGTTTTTGGCACTCGAAATCTTCTCTTCAGCAATGAGGATCAGCGGGTTCTCGAACTCGCAGACCTGTGCATCGGCATCGGTGACGAAGTGTGGAGAGAGGAAGCCGCGGTCGAACTGCATCCCCTCGACAACGTTCACGAAGGTCTCGGACTGCTTGCCTTCCTCGACGGTTATGACGCCGTCTTTTCCGACCTTCAGAATGGCCTCGGCAATGACATTGCCGATGGTGGGGTCGTTGTTGCCAGCGATGGTGGCAATCTGCATCAGTTCCTTCTTGTTCTTCTCATTGATCGGGGTGGCCAACGAGAGGATGGACTGCGATACGGCATCCACCGCCTTGTGAATGCCTCGGGCCAATGCCATGGCATCAGCACCGGCAGCGATCATCTTCAGCCCTTCGCGGAAGATGGCCTCTGACAGCACCGTTGCTGTGGTGGTGCCGTCGCCAGCGACGTCGTTGGTCTTGCTGGCTGCTTCTTTCACGAGTTGGGCCCCCAGATTCTCGAAGGGATCTTCGAGATCGATGTCCTCGGCGACGGTGACGCCATCTTTGGTCACCTTGGGCGAACCCCATCCCTTATCGAGCACGGCATTGCGACCGCGGGGGCCAAGCGTGCTTTTCACGGCTCGGGCTAGCTTGGAAACACCGGCCAACAACGGCTGGCGGGCTTCGTCCTCGAACACCATTTGCTTTGCCACAAGAAGCTCCTTCGAAAGGCGGTTGGAACGGACCTGACGGTCGTGGCCGGGCTGGTTCTGGCAGCCGGCACGTTCATTGCCGACAATGAATGCAACCGCCGTGCCGGAAACTGATTCACTCCGCAAAAAAGTTTTTGCTGGCTATTTGGCGGCTATTTGCCAGCAATTTCTGCGGAAAGCCGAGTTTCTCTGCCGTAAGGGCCACGAGGCCCAAGCCCTGCCAACTCGGCTGTGTGCCGTTTTGGCAGGCCGGGCCCCGCTCGGCCAAACCGGCTATTGAGGCGACCAGTCAATTTCGCCCTCAAGCCCACGGCAGAAGGCTGCCAGCAAGTCTGCGGTCTGATCAGCATCGGCGAGTGAAATGGTTTCGACGGCCGAGTGCATGTATCGGTTGGGCACGCTGACCAGGCCGGTTGCCACGCCGTCGCGGTTGACCTGGAGCACATTGGCATCGGTGGGCGTGGCCCGTCCGAATGCGGAGAGTTGGATCGGGATCGACGCTGACTCGCCCGCCCGCAGGAGCCGATCGACGACCTGCGGATGCATGTTCGGACCGCGGTAGACGACCGGACCCTTCCCTAGGCCGATGTCGCCTTCGGTTTTTTTGTCGATTGTCGGGCAGTCCGTCGCGTGCGTGACATCGACGGCGATCGCGACGTGGGGATCGACCCGGTGGCAGCTGGTCTTGGCGCCACGGAGCCCGATTTCCTCCTGAACCGTAGAGGCAACCGACAACGCACAGGGGAGCGGCCCAGCAGCGACTGCCCGGCGAAAGGCCTCGAGGACAACCCACAGGCCAATTTTATCGTCCATCGCGACTGAGGCGGCGAGGCCGTTTCTCAGGGGCAGGTACTTCAGCTCAAACGTTGCTGAGTCGCCGATGCGAACCACGCTTTCGGCGTCGGCCTTGTCCTTGGCCCCGATGTCGATCCAAAGGTCCTTCATCTTCGGAACAGTCTTACGCTCCTCATCACTCAGCAGATGGATCGGCTTGCGACTCATCACACCGGGAATGCCGCCGGAGGAGGTCCAGATTACCACCCGTGAGCCGATCAGTTGGAGTGGATCCCAGCCACCGATCGGCTGAACGGAGATGTAGCCATCACTATCAATGTGCTGAACAATGAGGCCGATCTGGTCGCAATGCCCCGCCAGAAACATTTTGGTTTTTCCGCTAGGGTTGGCGGTGCCGATGACATTCCCGTGAGAATCGGTTTCGATCGTTTCAGCACAGCCCGCGAGATAGTCGCGTACCAGCCTCTGCACTGGCTCTTCGTAACCGGAGGCGCTGGGGGTTTCGAGAAGGCGAATGAGAAAGTCTTGGGCGGCCTTTTCCACGGGGGCACTCCTGGGCTGGCGGGAAGAACAAAAAGGGGGATGCCGAAAACCTTTGCGGTCTGCCAAAAGCGGCAGCCA
>RGBY01000355.1 GCA_009919445.1 Planctomycetia bacterium | reverse complement strand
CGGGCCTTCTTCAGCCACGCGTGGCCGCGTCCTCGCCAGTCCAGATGGCAGCCGGATCGGTCAGGCTGCCAGCAATGATCGCCAGCCGGCCTGCGGCGGAGTCAACCAACAGTCGCCCAGACTCATCGACGCCCCCGCAGCGGCCGCTGAGTCGGGCCGCCCGCAGGTGGGCCGGTGTGCCAGCCGGCCTGCCAAGCTGCTCTGCCAGAACATCGAAGAGAGTGACCGGATGGTTGGTGAGGCTGCAGAAGGCCTGATACCGATGGACAATCTCCACCCGGCCCGCGACCGTGCCAGCGGCGGTAATGGTCGCAACGAGCCTGGGAACGACCGCCTCCAGAAGTTCTTCAGGGAGAATCGATCTGCCTCCGGCATCTGGCAGGGTTGTCAGCCGCTCACGCAACCCAACCGGGGCAGCCGCCGCCGATCCGGTGGTGTTGATCCCGACCCCAATGAGGACGTGATGGCTCGTTGTTGCCTCAACCAGGACACCGGCCAGCTTACGGCCACTGACTTCCACATCATTGGGCCAGCGAACCTGCGGTCGGACGGTCGGGCAAACGGTTTCGATGGCCTCAGCCACAGCCAGCCCACAGGCAGGAGCCCAAAGCGGCAGGGGCCCGCCAGCGTGCTCAATCGTCTTCCTGGCATCAAGCACGAGCGTCATGGCGAGACTTCCCGGGGGCTGCCACCAGGCAGCTCCACGGCGGCCCCGTCCAGCATGCTGCCGCGTCGCCATGATCAGCGCCGGGAGGCCACTGGTTGACGCTGCCAGTTCACGGCCGCGATCCATGGTCGAACTGAGCCGGTCATGGCACTCAACAGTTGCCAGACCGGTGGCCGCTTGCAGGCGTTCGACATTGATCAGTGCTGCCATACCGAAGAACCAATCGAGAAACCAAACGAGGGAGGCGACCGGCCATGCCACTCAGCAGATTGCCCGTCGGTTCTCGCAGCCGCCGAGCCCACTGGCAAATGGGGTAGTTCAGGATGATTGAACGTGATGGGCATGACGCTGGCAAGCCACAGGAGCGTGGCGATCTTGACCGCTGCCGCTCCGGCGCGGTACCCCCCCGCCACCATCGGGGCACCATCCGGGAATCCTCCGGGTGGCCCCGGTCTATTCCCCCTTGGCCCGGGTTGGCGACCGCGTGCATCCACGCCCCTCTTTCTTGCTGGCAGCCTCTGCATTGCTGTTCCTCTGGGGAGGAACTGGCAGCACCTCTGCGCAAACCGTGCAGCTGCCTCCTCCCGCGGCCTCATCGCTCGACCGCCTGGCTCAGGCGCAAGCCTCACCCTACGGCTATCCACTCTCACCACCGCCCCCGGCCTGGGATCCCTACGGTCCACAGGCCAGCCAGATCTATCCTGTGCCAGCGACCAACCCGGTCGCCAACCCGACTCCAACGTGGGCTACCTCAGCTGTCACCGGCCAGCCCGGCTACCCCGGCTATTCAACAGCACCGCCGGCCATCGTGCCGAGTAATCCGCCACCGACCATGCCGGCAGGCTATCCGCAGCCGCCCACTCAGCAGAGCGAGTGGTTTCAGCAGACCTACCAGCAGACCCTTCATGTCTACCAAGGAGCACGGGGCAGCTGGACCTACATCATGGGCAATGGCCAAGGCACACGAGTGGCCGTCAATGAGCTCGATACCTCAGCAACCTTTGCGCTGCCATTCTTCATGAACTCGCAGGCCAACCTGAACAAGGCCCCGCTGCTGATCACGCCTGGCTTTGGCCTGCAACTCTGGCAGGGACCAGTCCAGACTGTCCCGACTGGCGCCGACCTACCCGCGAACACCTACGACGTGTTTCTCGACACCGCCTGGAATCCACAGTTCACGCCACTGTTTGGTGCTGAACTTGGCGTGCGGGTCGGCTTCTTTACGAACTGGGATGTCTTTGTCACCGACAGCTGGCGAATCATGGGGCGGGCCGTCGGCACCCTGCGGATGACGCCAACCTTTCAGGGCAAACTCGGTGTCATTTATCTGGACCGAAATCAGGTCAAACTGCTGCCGGCAGTCGGCTTTACCTGGACCCCGAATGCCACTTCTCGATACGACGTCTTCTTCCCGGCACCCAGGGCTTCTTGGCGATTTGGACAGACCAGCCGGCATGCTTGGTGGGGGTACGTAGCGGGCGAATACGGTGGC
>RGBY01000354.1 GCA_009919445.1 Planctomycetia bacterium | reverse complement strand
GTTGCCGGTATGGCCAAGATCGCCGTAGCCCTGATCATCAGCGATCACCAGCACAATGTTGGGGGCAGCGGCGACAATCGGCTCCCCGGCCCATGCTCCAGACACCACCAGCACCACCGCTGCCCAGGCTTGTTTTTTCATCATGCTGCTCCTCTCTTTGAGACGGGATCAGTCTACGCCATTCCGCAACCATTGAGGCCA
This sequence comes from Planctomycetia bacterium, assembly GCA_009919445.1. Classification (GTDB taxonomy): domain Bacteria; phylum Planctomycetota; class Planctomycetia; order Pirellulales; family UBA1268; genus UBA1268. Next base: position 1,959 of record RGBY01000354.1, on the reverse strand, counting down.
GATTCCTCTACGATCTCCCACTGTCCGGCTCGAAAGACGTCGGGGTGCTGCAGGTTTTCAGTCGCAGGCTTGCGGCCCAACACCTTCGGACCAAGTAACCCTGACTTGCCCCTCGACAGGCTGCCGGGGTAGAAGAGCGGTATCGATTCCACTGTCAGTATCACACCACCCCACAGCGGCCGCTCCTCCTGCCGCCCCCCTGCAGTCACTCCATGAGCCTCTATGTTTTCGGGCATCGCAATCCCGACACCGATGCCATCTGCTCGGCCATTGCGTACGCTGATTTCCTCCGTCGCTCTGGGCAGCCTGAGGCCACTGCAGCCTGCTGTGGCACCCCAAACCAACGAACTGAGTATGTCCTGAGGCAGGCAGGGCTCCCTCCCCCCAAAATCATCATGGATGTACGGCCGGTAGCGGAGGACGTCTGCCGGCGGGAAACAATCACAGCCCAGTTCGGAGATGCCTTCTTCGAAGCATATCGCCGCATGCGGGAATGGGACCTGCGGGCAATTCCTGTGGTCGACGACGACCGTCGTGTCGTCGGCGTGCTATCGGTGCTCGACCTGATGGAACTGCTCTTTCGCGATGAGGGTGACCCCATCAAGTCGAGAACAGTAGCGACAAACCTGCAGAAGATCACAACTTCGCTGGGCGGTTCCTTTCAGCACGCTGTCGAGCCTGAGCGAAGAGACGAACTGCTTGTCATGGTCGGTGCCATGAGTGCCGACGGCTTCACAGCCCGGATGCAGCAGTTTGATCGAGACCGTGTCATTGTGGTCTGTGGTGACCGGCCAACCATCCAGCTTCCTGCCATCGAGCAGGGCGTTCGGGGGCTGGTCATCACCGGTGGCTTTCAACTGAGCCCCGGCCTTGTTGAACTTGCCAAGGCCCGCGGGGTCTCTGTCTTGCTTAGTCCCTTCGATACGGTCAACACCACCACACGAATCCGGTCGTCGCAATTCATCGACCCGGCTGTCAATCGCCAAGTCGTGACGCTCCCGGCAAAAATGAGGCTCTCTGAGGTGCGGAGCCAGGTGGAACGCTCGACCCAGCCGGTCTTTCCAGTGGTCGAAGACGACGGCCTGCTGGTTGGCATCTCGTTTAAGACCGACGTGATTAATCCACCCCGTCCACAGGTCGTTTTAGTTGATCACAACGAACTCACGCAGGCTGTCCCGGGCATTGAAGAGGCCGACATCGTCGAGGTGCTCGATCATCACCGCCTCGGTGGAGGCCTCAAATCGGCTCAGCCCATTCGCTTCGTGAACGAACCGGTTGGGTCAACCTGCACCCTCGTGGCTCGACAGTTTCGGGCGGCCGGCATCAAGCCAGAGCCAGCCGTCGCACTCTGCATGGCGTCTGGCATCATCGCGGACACCCTTTCGCTCCGCAGTCCCACAACCACTGACGTCGACCGGAACATGCTTGAGTGGCTGCGAGATCACTGCACCGTTGACCTTGAGTCTTACGCTCGCGAATTCTTTGAAATCGGCTCGGCACTCCGATCGAGTACCCCGGAGGGTGTCATCCGCGAGGACTGCAAGGAATTCGAAGAGCAGGGCGTGCGATTCTCAATTTCTCAGATTGAAGAGACCGGGTTTGATCTCTTTTGGGAACGCAAGGATGAACTCCTCACGGCGCTGGCGGCCTACGCCGATCAGCGTGGGCTCGACTTTTCGGCCCTCCTCATCACGGACGTTGTCAGCAATGGATCCCTTCTCCTGCTCTCGCGGGAAACGGAAGCCTGGGAAGAAATCAATTACCCTCGAATTGATCCCGGCCTCTATCGGCTGAAGAACGTTGTCAGCCGCAAAAAACAGTTGCTCCCGCTGCTCACCCAACTGATTCAGACCGCTCTGGTCTAACTGGCGTCGAGATCGACCTACCCTGGCGATGCAGCTGATAACGATCACATCCGCCGCGGAACACCTCTCGTTCCTCCAGAAACCCCCGGCGCGT
>RGBY01000353.1 GCA_009919445.1 Planctomycetia bacterium | reverse complement strand
GCAGAGACTGGCTCGACCTCATCGATGATAAACAACGCCAACTCTCCCCTCCGCTGGGCGTCAGTGAGCGAGTTGTATTCCTCAAGCGACAGGTCGTCATGGTCGTCATCTTCGCTCGTGAGAAACTCAAAACCGACACGGGCCTTCCGGTCCCAGCCGTCGATGTGGAACTCAACACCGTATTCACGGAACATCACGTTGCGTTCAATAACATAACCACGGCGGCGGAAAAGACGGGCGAGGAGGGTGCAGCCCTCGAATTCACTGAGTGTGTCGGACATGCTGATCCTTCTGAAGTGGTGAAACGCCCGGGTGGGCCATTTGTTGATGTGATGCGTGTTCTGCGGGAGATGAAGATACCCGGCTGGTCCTAAAGTATCGATAGGACGGCATCAGAGCTGGTAGGTCTGTGGCATTTGCGGCAGCCTTGTGGGGCCAATCGCAGTCGGTCAAAAATGCTCGTCGCTCGGGTCAAAAGCTGGCACAGGAATGTTGACGATCCGGAGGTTGCCAACGGCCCGATGCCGACAGCCCGGCTTAATGAGTACGCTGGTGAGTGGCTTGAGTGGCACGATATCCCCGTCGAGCTCCATGTGTCCTTCGCCCTCAAGGACGAGGTAAATCTCGGTAAGTTTTTTGTGGTAGTGCGGTCGACTGTCGGCCGAAATATCGACCATGTGGATGGTTGCCACTGGGTTGTCATCGGCCACGAAAGCCCGCCGGGTTTGGCCGCAGGGGCACGGCACAGCCGGGATTTCATCAAGTTGGGCAACGCGGTAGCGGGCCGTGCTGGTTTCGCTTGGAGAGTTCATGCGGTTCTTGCTTGAGAGAGAGAATGGCAGAGGCACTTAGAGCCACGATGCCTAAGTATCGTAGCACGGCGGCAGCAGTTTGCCGCGGTATACTCACGGATTGTGTCCCCTGCACGTATCTTGTTCAGTTCCGATTGGCTTCTTGCCGGGGGCTTGGAGAACGTGCCAGAGGCGAGACGGAAGAGAAGAAATTCCTCGGAGAAGTCAATGACAGACGAAGGATATATTCTGGTAGCCCGGCGGATGGTGGTGAGTGCACTGCTGGGGTTGCTGACCGGAGCGACGTTTGTTGATGAGGTGTGGGCTGCGACGGAAGACCCGATGGGATATTCAGAACAGACAATCGAGCTGGAGGAGAACGGTCAGCCGCTTCTTTTTCGCTATCGCTTGCTGCGGCCAGCGACCGTGGAACCAGGCAAACAGTATCCACTCGTGCTGTTTCTGCATGGTGCCGGTGAACGCGGCAATGACAACAGTTCACAGTTGCAGTATCTGCCGACGTGGCTGGCCGGTGCAGCCTGGCGGCAGCAGTTCCCTTGCTTTGTGATTGCCCCACAGTGCCGTGCAGAACACCGCTGGTCAGCGTTTAACTGGTCAGACAAGAAGAGCAGCCCTCTTGCGGCAGAGCCGACGACCGATCTGGCAGCAGCGATTGCTGCCCTTGAAAAGGTTTCTGCCAGCGAACCGGTCGATCCTGACCGGGTTTATTTGACCGGCCTTTCGATGGGAGGCTATGGCTCCTGGGAACTGGCAGCCCGGATGCCCGAGCGTTTCGCCGCCGTTTCGCCGATCTGTGGTGGTGGGGACGAGGCCCAGGCGAAAAAACTTGCCAGTTTACCGATTTGGTGCTTCCACGGCGGTGCTGATCAGGTCGTGCCGGTCGCACGGTCACGGGCCATGATCGCGGCGATTGAGGCAGCTGGAGGCAAGCCAAAGTACACCGAGTTTCCCGGTGTCGGGCATGACTCGTGGACTCCGGCTTACCGCGACAGTGGCCTGCTGGAATGGCTGTTTGCGCAGCGGCGGCCTGGTCGTTAGGCTGGAGGATGGTGAGCGACTCCTGAGGAAGTCAAACTGCCGGTCTCTGCTCAAACGCACCGGAGGATAACTGCCATGCTGCAAGGCGAACGAATCAATCCAGTGAACAGCCATTATCCAGAAAAAAGGTCTTTTCGAAGACTGCGATGTTGGCTTGAACCGCTGTGCCTCCTGACCACGATTCTTGCGGTGCCGGCGGAGGCCAGTCCCCGGTCAGGACGGGTGGCTGAGCGGCGGATCGTACGGGCCGAGCAGGCAGCTGCTCGGGCTGAAATACGACTGGAGCGACTTCAGCCACAGGCACCAGTTG
>RGBY01000352.1 GCA_009919445.1 Planctomycetia bacterium | reverse complement strand
AAACGATAACGTCGCGGACGTAATTGATTCGCTCGTACCAGGGGTACTTGATCTGAAACTCATCGCCGAGATGGGCGCTGTTGTGGTAATAGGCCAGTTTGGTCTGCCAGCGGCCGACGCCGTACACGATTGGAATGCCGAACCGATAGTCGGCTGAGCGGAGATCCCGGTCGTCCTCCGGGTCAAGGCGTACGAACGCTGCGCCCTCGAGTTGCACCTCAAATCCTTGGGGATGCAGCACGGGATCAGAGCCATAACGGACGAGCGAGATTCGACCGCCAAGGGTTGAATCCCAAAGCCAGCCGTTCTGCTCATTGGGATTGATCACCGATGGCTCAGTGTCGTCGTACCAGACTGTAGCAAAGCGTGGTTCTTTCGGGCCGGCCAGATAACTTGTGTAGATCAGGTTGTTTGGCATCAGTTGCCAACACCAGGGGCGAGGTGCCCAGAGGTCATCAAAGCAGGATGGAAATCCGGTGCTGGTGACGCACCCGCCGGCCTCGATGGATGTAAACGGCTCATAGGGCATGTCGAGAACAATAGGTCCACTCGGCTCGAGTGGCGGGAGAACCCTCACATCACCGTCGGGTGCGGGTGGCACCAGTTCGTAGTCTGTGTCAAGCAGGTCGGTTGCAAAGGTTTCGCTAATCTCCTCCACCGGCAGGTCGGCTAGTTGATCGGCTGCACTCGCAACAAGCCTTGAAGCATCGGCAAATCGCAGGTGGTCTGCTGGCGGAGTAGGAGCGTCATCAAGACCGCGGCCAGTTGCCGAAGGTGGGGAAGCCAGCAACACGATAAAAAGGCCTACTGCCAGCCGGCCCAAGGCGGTGGAACCTCGCCACGCCCTTCGGCTGGAGACCTCGCTGACAACAGGGAGGCGAGGCGGTGGCAGAGACAGGCGTGGCATGAGCGTAATGACGGGACTGGACGGATAATGCCCGCTATGGCCGCAGGGACGGGTTGAGTCGGACGTCGGCTGCGAATGGACACAGGCACCTTAGAAGGAATGTCGGCCTGAGCCACCACCGGTTTTGGAGGGACATGGGGAAAGTAGTGCTGCTTTCTCTGAACTACCCCAGACCAGTCTTTTGCCCCTTCTCCGTGAGTTCCCCGGGTTCAGTGATGAGCGGCGTGAGGGCATGCCATCTCCCTTCCCAGACAACCCGTTTCCCCGAGCCTGCCCTTTTGGCCGGCAGGCGGTGAAGGCAGTTGCTACCATAGGTGGAAATAATCGAAACGGCATGGGGTGGTTGCGGTCAGACGTCACCGTCATGCCAAGCTGCAGCCCATTTTGTGGAAAGAAGGAAAACGTATGGTGCCAGAAGGTCAATTGCCTCCAGGAACAACCGATGCGATTGGGGCCGTTTTGGGTCGGATCCCGAGTGGACTCTTCATCATCACCTGGCAAGAAGATGGCGCTGACCGGACCATGTTGACCAGTTGGCTGATGCAGGCAGGCTTTGAGCCACCTGCCGTTTCAATTGCTGTCGGTCATGGAAGACGGTTTCTCTCGCTGGCGGCTGCCGGTGGATTCCGGTTTGTTGTCAACCAGTTGGGAGAATCGCAGAAAAGCCTGCTGGCTCGATTCGGTAAACCGGCCCCGGATGGAGAGGACCCTTTTGCAGGCATGTCGATCATGCGGTCGGCCTGCGGAGCAGCCATCCTACCTGATACCGTTGGTTGGTTTGAGTGCCACAGCCGGCCGCTGGTCATGTCGGAGAAGACTGCTGGTGATCATGTCATTGTCGTTGCGGACATTCATGTTGCCGGATCTGGGCTGCCAGAAACACCATTGGTGCATCTCCGTAAAAGCGGCTTACACTACTAACTCGCCGAGGACACTGCGGTGCGAACCCGCAGGGGGAGGGTTTCGTGCAGGTCGAGAACAGTCAGCCCCGCGGGATCGTCTTTAGCATGTGAGGTGACGCCGTCTGGAAAGCCCTCGCTGGCTGGTGTCCTGCAGCGGGTCTGTTTTGTTTGGTCTGGTTCCTATTTGGTCTCCTTCCTTTTTTTTATTCAGTGAGAGCGTTATGAGATTGCGTGCTGTTTTGTTGGGTTGGCGTGGCGTTGTCCTACTCGGAGTGATCAGTGTTCTGGTTGGTGGCTGTAACAGCAGTGAGCCGGTGTCGACAGCCGCCGTTTCGCCAACAGAGAGTAGTC
>RGBY01000351.1 GCA_009919445.1 Planctomycetia bacterium | reverse complement strand
CAAAGAGCAGGTGCTGGCCATCGGGGAAAACCAGCTGCACGTGGTGCGGCCTCGTCCGGTACTCACCCGCGTTGGCTCGATGATTCGCGGGTGGTCTGGGTCAAAGGGCTGCAGATAGATCTGATAGAAGGGGTAGTCAAACGGAATGCCCTGATAGCAGATCGATTTCATGTCGGGAGAAAAGTAGCCTTCCCCCGCCTTGGAAAGACCCTCGGTGAGCCGGATGGGTGAGGAAAGGAACTGGCTTTCCCACGCGGTTTCGCCGGCGAAAATGACGGACGAACAGGCGAGAGCGACGGCGGAAGTGATCAGGGTGAAGGGGCGACGCACGGGCAGGGCTCCGAAAGAGTGCTATACCATGGGCTCGCTGGAAAGGACCTGTTGAAGGATTTCAGCGGCCCCTCCAGTATAGGAGGGAAGACATCAGCACCCACATTGCGGCACCGGAGGCAGCAGGCATCACCATGAAGATTTACACGAAGACTGGCGATGCGGGGCAGACGGGTCTGTTCGGTGGCCCCCGCGTCACCAAAGACCACGCTCGAATCGAGGCCTTTGGAACCGTTGATGAACTCAACAGCCATCTGGGAATCGCGCGGACGCTGCCAACGGCCGATGCCTTTGATCACCTGCTTCGGCAGATTCAGTCTGATCTGTTTGAACTTGGCGCCGAACTGGCGACCCCAGGTGACCATGACGAGCGAATCAGGATGAGTCAGGTCGAAATGCTTGAGGCGGCCATCGATGAATACGATGGCTTACTCGAGCCGCTAACAAACTTCATTCTGCCGACGGGCACACCCCTCGCGGCGGCCTTTCACGTTGCCCGCACGGTCTGTCGACGGGCCGAACGTCGAGTGGTGACACTTGCAGGCCGATTGGAAACCACCATTCCGGCGAACGCGATTGAATACCTCAATCGCCTCGGCGATCTCCTCTTTGTTCTGGCCCGCACTGTCAATCAGCGCGCAGGTGTGGCCGACGATCCGTGGCATCCTGCATGATGACGTCTGGAACAGCCGGTCTTGTAGCCCGTCCGTCGGTTGCTGCTGCTTCTGCGCGGCTGAAAGCGGCTGCTGGAGAGGTGCGATCTCAACACGAGGCCGGTGCCGATGGGCTCGTGCTCTGCCGGATTCGTACCGAAGCGGTCGATGCGGGCATTGCCGAGGTCTGGCAGGCGATTCTTGCTGAGTTATCGCCGGCAGACCGTGCGTTGATTGAGACGCGGGTCACACTGGTCGCCCACGGTGGCTATGCCCGTGGAGAAATGACACCGGGGTCGGATGTCGATTTGATGCTCCTGCATGACATTGCGACGCTACCGCAGCAGGCTGGCTCGTTGCCGCCAACAAGAGCAGAGTCGACCACCCCAGGGCAGATCCTGACCGACATCGCCCGGCGGCTGCTGCAGGATCTGTTCGATTCCGGACTTGAGGTCGGACAAAGCGTCCGGACGGTCGCCGACGCGATTCAGCTGGCGGCGGGTGACGCTACCGTTTTCAGTACGCTGCTCGAGATGCGTGTGCTGGCTGGCGATCCCAAACGGTGTCGACAGCTGGCGGGCCGGCTGCGTTCCCTTGCCAACCGTTCACGGCGGCGGCTGGGGCGGATGCTTGTTGACGCCCGGCGGGACGAGGCCAGGAAATACGGCGAGACGGTCTACCTGCTGCAGCCGAATGTCAAACGATCGACGGGTGGCATTCGTGATATCCAGTTAGCACGCTGGCTGGCCTACCTTGAATCGAACCAGCTGGCGTCTCTGGGGCCGTTGCCCCTGCCGGCCGATGCCGAACTGATTGCCGTGACTGCAGGGGCAGCCGACAAGGTGGCCGATCGCGGACTCTCTGCCGAAGACGTGGCGGCCCTTGGTGAGTCACTACGGTTTCTGCGTGACCTTCGTGTCGAACTGCATCTTTCCGCAGGCAAGGGAATCGATGAGCTGACCCGTGACGAACAGGTGCGAATTGCCAAAGAGCGAGGTTATGGCGCCGCCGACGGCCTCCTTGGAGTTGAGCGGTTCATGCAGGATTACTTCGGCCACACTCGTGAGGTTGCCCAGTTGACGCAGGGCCTGGTGCAGCAGATCGAAGGCGGCCGGCGGTTACGGAGTTGGACAACCGGTCTGTTGGGGAATCGGGTTGACGGCAGGTTTGTTGTGGGCCCGCTTGCAGTGGCGATCCTGCCGGATTCC
>RGBY01000036.1 GCA_009919445.1 Planctomycetia bacterium | reverse complement strand
CACCACAGACGAGAATGTCGACTTGGCCATCCGTGTCGGCCCAGATTTCTTCTGCGGTGGTACGCCGATGGACGTCAGGATTGGCTGGGTTTTTGAACTGCTGCGGCATGAAAAATTGGCTGCCCGAACCGGCGATGTCCTCGGCATGCCGAACAGCGCCCGGCATCCCCTCGGCTGCGGGCGTAAGCACCAGTTCTGCTCCAAGTGCCTTGAGCATTCGCCGCCGTTCCAGGCTCATGCTTTCCGGCATGGTCACTCGCAGCTTGTAGCCCCGAGCGGCGCAGACATAGGCCAGTCCGATGCCGGTGTTTCCGCTGGTCGGCTCAATGACGATTGAGTCAGGGCCGATGAGGCCATTCTGTTCCGCCGCATCGATCATCGCGCAGGCGATTCGATCCTTCACGCTCCAGAGCGGGTTCATGTTCTCGATCTTGCCGATCACGGAGGCGTGGCAGCCCTCTGTCACCCGCTGCAGCCGAACCAGCGGTGTCCGGCCGATGCACTGCGTGATGTTGTCGCGAATTCCCATTGGCGTGACCGTTGCGTTCATGGACCAATCTCCTCCTGCTTGAGCGATCTCTGTAACCGGAATCATCCGCATTATCGGCATGATGATCAGGGTAAGTGGAGCATTTTCTGCCGATTTCGGCCGCCCAGCAGTCGCCTAGCCCCACTCCTACGCGGGGAGTGCAAGCAGCCTGTCCGGTGGCCCTCGAAAGGAAGGCTGAAAATGTCCTTGATCCTTCTCGCCAAACGGCCTACCTTCCCTCCCCCACAGCCCCGGGGGCCAGAAATTGGCCTTTCGGGCAACCGGACATGACATCCGCAAGGAGGGCGACAGGATGACAAGGATGGTATCTCGGGTCTCAGAATGGCTGGCAGCCGTCTGTGGATGTCTTCTTGTATTTGCCATGGCTACCCTGGCTGCAGGGTTCTGCCTGCCGTCGCCCGCTGCCGAACCGGCAGCCGTTGCCGAAAAGCCAGCAGCAGTCGTCAACGGCACTGATATCACAGAGTCACAACTGGCTGAGGCCTGCCTGCTTCGCTACGGCTCGGTAGTGGTCGGTACGCTGGTGAACAAGCTGATTATCGAACAGGCTTGCCAGCAGCAGGGGCTGGTTGTCACTGATGCCGATGTCGATCAGGAGATCGACGCCATGGCACGGCGGTTTAGTGTCCCACGCGAGCAGTGGCTGGCTTTGATCCAGCGGGAGCGGGGGGTGACTGACCAGCAATACCGTAGTGATATCGTCTGGCCGATGATCGCCTTGCGCAGGCTTGCTCGGGGCAGTATTGAGCCAACGGAACAGCAGATCGAGGAACAGTTCCAAAACCAGTACGGCCCAACCGTCAAGGCACGGATTATCGTGGCGAAGTCTCAGGCTGAGGCTGAGGCGATCCGCAGTGACTTGCTTGCTGATCCGGAGGCCTTCGCCACGCTTGCCCGGGAAAAGTCAGTCGATGTTGGCAGTGCCAGTGTCGGTGGCTGGGTTCAACCGATTCACCGATTTTCTGGAGCACCGGCGTTTGAAGAAGCCGCCTTTGCCCTTGCGGAGGGTGAACTCTCTGAAGTTGTTCAGGTTGCCGATCAATTCATCATCATCAAGTGTGAGGGGCATTTGCCCGCAGCCGATGTGCGACTGGCTGATGTACGACCCCGTCTTGCGGAAGCGCTCCGAGAAAAGCAGGCCCGGCTCATTTCGACGAAGGTTTTCGAACAGTTGCAGCAGGCGGCCTCGATCGAGAATGTGCTGAATGATCCGACGCAGCGGTCGGTGTCTCCTGAGGTGGCAGCCCGGGTGAATGGGCAGCCAATTCCGCTGGCCCGGGTGCGTGAGGTCTGTCTCGAACGCTATGGGAAAGATGTGCTCGACGGTTTAATCACCCAGGTGTTGCTCGATCAGTCACTGGCCCAGCAGGGCCTCGAGGTCAGCCAGGCCGATCTGGATGCAGAAGTGGCTCGCGCCGCAGAAACCCTGGGCTTTGTCACGGCGGCAGGGCAGCCTGATGTGCCGGCTTGGCTCGAGCGTGTTTCGCGGGAACAGAAGCAGCCGATCGATTTTTACATCACCGACATCGTGCGGCCGACGGTGGCATTGAAGCAGCTCGTCGGCACGGTCTCGGTCACTCGGGAGGATCTCGATAAGGCATTTGCTGCTACCTTCGGCCCCCGAGTTCGCTGTCGTGTGATTGTGCTTGATAGCCAGCGGCGGGCGCAGGAGGTCTGGCAGTTGGCGAGGCAGCAGCCGACGGCGGAAAAAATCGGCGACCTGGCTGAGCAGTACTCGGTCGACCCTACCAGCAAAGCCTTGCGGGGCGAGGTTCCCCCGATTCAGCGATTTGGTGGCCAGCCGGCGATTGAACGCGAGGCCTTTGGTTTGAAGCCGGGCGAGTTGTCAGGCGTGATTCAGGTGGCAGACCGCTTCATGGTGCTGTACTGCGAAGGCTACACCCAGCCCGTCGAGGTGAGTTTTGCAGAGGTTCGTGACGAACTCTTCCGAGATATTCACGAAAAAAAGCAGCGGATTGAGATGGCCCGTTTCTTTACCCACCTGCGGCAAACGGCGGCCATCGATAACTTCCTGGCTGGCACCAGCCAGTCTCCGACAGGTCCCAAGCCAAGCCGCCTGCCAGCGGCGAGCGAGTTGCCCCCGTCGACGCTGACCCGTCAGGAGGCGGCAGACCTAGCTGCTCCGCGAGTTGGGAGCCGGCAGCAGCCGTCTGCGGTGGCCCCGGCCACGTATGAGGCTCCCGTCGCTGGGCAGCGGGGCCGTTAACTATCGTAGGTGCCCCGCCCGGAGGCGAGTGGGCCTCTGGCACACTGGAGAAACGGTCTGCCGCTACTCGGCTGTAGTGACTGGCAACCCAGAAAACCCTTGGCGTTCTCGGTGTTGCCCGAGCGGCCGTGCTTTTGCCTGCATGCATAGGCGGGGGATCGAGAATTTTTCATAGGCAGTTGGCCTACCCCTGGCTCCCGGCTGAGCCTTTTCGGCGGTAAGATAGAGGTACCTCGAGAGACACGCCTCAGCCATGAACCAACAGACCTCGTCAATCCCGCATCACGCTTCAAGTGCCCCTCAGCAGCAGAATGCTGAAGCGTCACCGCCGTTTCCCGTTGCGGGCAGGATTGGGCAATTACCACCGTATCTGTTCGCCCGAATCAATAAGCTGACGTACGAAAAGCGACGGGCAGGCTGTGATGTCATCGATATGAGCATGGGGAACCCGACGGATCCCCCCGCCCAGTTCATTATCGACAAACTCGCTGAGGCGGCGAACGATCCGCGGAGTCATGGCTATGCTCCGGCCGCAGGTATTGCCAGTTTGCGTCGCGAGGTTGCCTCTCGCTATCTCCGGAAATGGGGGGTCCGTCTCGACCCCGAGACAGAGGTGATTAGCACGCTCGGGTCCAAAGAAGGCTTCGGGCATCTTTGCCTAGCCATGATCGACCCAGGTGATGACGTGATTGTGCCAGCACCGTCGTACCCAGCTCACGTCTACGCGGTGGCTTTGGCCTCCGGCAACCCGTTGGCAATCGATACCACCCAGCCCGATCGTTTCCTGGCAGAGGTGGCAGCGCGATGCGAAAGCCCTGCTGGTCCGCCGAAGTTGCTGGTGGTGAACTTTCCCCACAACCCCTCAACCACGGTTGTAGAGCCAGCGTTTTATGAAGATGTTGTAGCCCTTGCCAAGCGGCATCAATTTCCAGTGATCTCTGATTTGGCGTATTCAGACGTCACCTTTGACGGGTATGAAACGCCGAGCATTCTGGCGGTTGAGGGGGCGAAGGATCTGGCCGTCGAGTTCACAACAATGAGTAAGGGCTACAGCATGGCTGGCTGGCGGGTCGGTTTTTGTGCCGGCAACCCGCAGATCATCAAAGCCCTGGGGACGATCAAGACCTACTACGACTATGGGATGTTCCGCCCCATTCAGATTGCCGCGATCGTTGCCCTGAGGGATGGTGAGTCTGAGGTAATCAATCAGTCTCGGATCTATCAGCGGCGACGGGATGTCCTCTGCGAGGGGTTGGCCCGCATCGGCTGGCAGGTCGATATCCCCAAAGCCAGCATGTTTGTCTGGGCCCGCATTCCCTCCCCTTTTGCCGAGCAGATGGGAAGCATGGACTTTGCTGCGAAACTGCTTGAGGAAGCCGATGTGGCGGTCAGCCCAGGGGCAGGCTTCGGGCCTGCGGGTGAAGGGTTCCTGCGGCTGGCACTCATTGAGAATGAGAACCGGATCCGACAGGCAGTCAAACAGATCAACCGAGCGATTGGCGGTGATCTGCGTGCAGCCGGTGGCGGTGGCCAAGCCGGCTGACGCAGATGCCGTCAAGCCGTGTCGAAAGGCCGTGCCGGTTAGCCGATTTCGGGAAGAATCGACTCGGTCTCGGCAGCCTCACGCAGCTTTTCGAGAGCCTTGGCTTCGATCTGACGAACCCGTTCTTTGGTGACACCGAGGGCCGAGCCGACCTCTTTGAGTGTCTGCGGATCGTGCTCATGATCGAGACCGTAGCGGCGGATGATGATGGTCTGTTCCCGTGAGTCCAGCCGGTCAAGAAACTGCTCGATCTGGTAGAGCCGGTCAGACTCAGCCAGCCGGCGTTGTGTCTCATCGCCGCGTTCATCGGGAGCAGTCTGCAGCAGTTCCATGTCGGCTGCCCGGAACCGATCTCGTCGTTTGTGCTCGTCAGGAATGGTGCGGGCGTAGTTCTTCATGATCGCCCAAGAGGCATAGGTGCTGAACTTGTTGCCCCGGGCATAGTCAAACTTTTCAACGGCCCGCATCAGCGACATGTTCCCATCACTCACCAGATCGAAAAAACTGTCGGAAGCGGTAACCCGTCGCTTGGCGATTGAAACGACCAGCCGGAGGTTTGCCCGAACGATCCGGTTTTTCAGTTCAACAATTTCTCTGTAGAGCGTCTCGATCTGATCCATGAGTCGGGCACTCGGTCGCTCCGGCCGCAGCTGCTCACGCAGGATGGTCGCCCGATATTTGAGGTAGTTGAACTTTCGGAACAGCCAGACTTCCTGCTCCCGGGTGAGGAGGGGGACCTCGTAGAGGCTGGCGAGGTAGGCTGGCAGGCCCGTAGGCCGGCGGACCCGCTTGGTTGCCTCGGCATTCACGGGGTAGGGCTGGAACACGACCTTCTCCGCACTTTTTCGTGCAAAGAGGGCGTTTGGCATGTAGTCCAACGGCAGTTCGCTGATGGCCTCGGCACGCTCCGCAAGAATGACCCGATAGATGCTCGCTTTGCTTCGGCGGTAGCGGCGGGCGATTGAATCAACGGGCTCTCCCTGCTGGTAGTGCTGGAAAATGCGGGCACAACTCTCCGGTCTTAGTCGACCGTCCGACCCAGGAAAAACTGCCGCCTCGGGATGTTCCTGATCGTGTCGTTTGATTGTGTAGCGAATGGTCTCGACGCTTCGATTGAGGCGGCGGGCGATCCGCCGATGGACGTCGGCAGGGCAGGCTCCGGCAACAGCTAGGCGACGTGCCCAGGCGATGATTCGGTCGTGTTCATCCTGGCTGAGTTGGCTGAAGCGACTGCCGCGTTGGACTCGAGTCGGATTCTCCCGCACGAACTGTTCAACAGCACTAGCGAGAAAGCCGACACGTTTCCGTCCGTCAATCATGACCCGCTGGGCAACCAGCCCATGGTCTCGCCAGCGAGAGATGGTCTTCGTTGAGACATTGAACCGCCGGGCCAGATCCTCGATGGAAAGAACGGTTTCCTCAGTCGCGGCCGACTGGTGGGATTGCCCTCCTGCGGCATGCGAGCCGGTGCCGGCCAGATTTTCTCCGAACAGCCGAAGGGAAGGACCAGAAACGTGAAAGACGTTGGAACGCATAAGACTCCTCCATGGCGAAGTTGAGTCAGCCATCCCCAGATAAAGACCAAAACAGCCCTGGCGTCCAAGCACACGGGAACATCCTTGCTCCCCTCCACACCTTTGCTTGCGGACGCTTTCTTTATACGCCCTGCGGTAGCAAACGGTTCGCGAAAAAATGGACTTTCTTGAGTTTTTGCCCAACTGTCCGTGCAATCGGTGCCAACAGTCTATCCGGAAGAGTTTGTAAGTCCCTGCTGTGAAAGGGCTTACGCTTTTCTTTCGGACGCTCGGTCGATTTCTGTCTCGAGGCCGAAATGCTCATGGAATCCGCTTTTAGCCTTGTAATCTGTATAAAAATGGCAATGGACACTTAGTATTTCGCTCCCATGCCGACTGTCCGGCCAACATCCGCTGTCTCCATCCGCTTTCATGTGCCCGGCCGCCCGCCAGTCGACTGGTGGCGACATCCGCGATTTTCGGTTTGAGCCGGTTTCCCATTCCTACCGATTTTCTTTCTTGGGGCGTTTTGCGGGCCGTTCTTTTCGGGATCGTTCCTGAGGGCGGTGCAATTTGGTGCCAGCGTGAGGGCTGTGATTTGAGGGGAATGTCGTTCGCTTGGGCTTTTGTGGTCCTGGCTTTTTCTGCGGAGGCCCAGGCTCGACCCGCACTCCCGGGTGAGCGTGTCTGTCTATTCGAAACGAGGCTCAGCGTCAGCGGCGTCCTCCTCGTGCCGGTTGATCAGCCTCTGGGTGACGGTGAGCCCCCTGCGGCCGGGATGCCTGAACGAGAACCAGCTTCTGTGCGAGTCGTCGAACAGCCTGTTCGGGCCGAGGCGAACCTCTGCTTCCTTGAGCAGCGTCAGGCGGCCTCCGGCGGGCAGGTGGAAGCCGAAAACCCTATTCTGCGTCACTACAGGAAGGCCGAGGCGAGCCTGTCTGTCGGAGAAGGAGAATTTACGACACGGCTCCCTGCAGATAGTGGTCCGGTGAGGGTGCAATTGGCTGGGAAGACAGTGCAGGCCTGGCTGGCGAATGGGTTTCTGACGCAAGCGGAGCACGATCTCCTTACTACACCCTTTGACCCCCTGTTCCTGTCGGCCCTCGTGCCGCAGTTCGATGTGGGTGAGGGAGACCAGTGGGCGATTGACGCCGCTGCCGTTACTGGCCTGCTCTGCATCGATACGGTTGCTGATGGTCAGATGCTGGTGACGGTTGAGCGAGTCACGGAAACAGGTACCACGCTCTCTTTGATGGCCAGCATTGTTGGGGCCGTTGATGGCGTGTCGACTGAGATCGAACTGTCAGGAAGCTATCAACTGGCGTGCGCGGGAGCAGCACCCGCCTCTGTCACGCAGCTTGAGGTGGTGATGCGCGAGTCGCGTCAGCCGGGCCCTGTCGGGCCGGGGCTTGCGGTCGAGGCCGCTTTGCAGATGGCCTGCCGGTTGCCTGGGGAAGAGGCTGAGCGAGACGCAGCAGCCTCAGTGAGGTTGCATGAAGGGGCCAGCCGACCGGCTGACCAAGCGTTGGCTCGAGCCGACCGGCCACGCCGGGGGCCCGGGCAGCCCGGGTGTCTTTGGCTTGCTGACACCTACGGGCGTTTTGATCTCATTTACCCGAATCGATGGAAATTGATTGAGCAGGGTGCAGAAGAGGTGGTCTTGAGGCTGGTTGACCTCGGAGCCCTGATTGGGCAGGTGACGATTCGGCCGTTACCGCCGAATGGGTCGCCTCTTTCGCTCGAGATTCTGCAGCAAGACATTGAGCGGTCGCTGGCCGGGCAGTTCAGTCATCTGCTTGCGGCTGCCGAGTCGCACCGGAGTGATGGCACCAAGATTCTTCGCGTGGCCTCTGCCGGCGAGGCCGACGGGCTGCCATTCCGCTGGATTCACTACCATCTCTCGGGGCCAAATGGGCAGCCGGTAAGCATTTCTTTCATGGTCGAAACAAAGCATACAGAGCGTTTTGGCGACGCTGATCAGCGGCTCGTCGAGGGGCTCAGCATGTCGGCCATCGAGTGATTGGCCAACCAGTCAACGGTGAACCATTTATCGGGAAACGAGGGCCATTTTGGGCGGGGAGGCCGTTGCCTGCGAACCGGAACGCACCCGCTTGACGCCCCCCCGGTCTGGTTGAAATACTATCGAACTTCGGCAGAGGCCGCTCGGGATACGGTTCCGGGCGAGAGTCGTGGCTTGCCCACGTTCCCTCAGGGTTGCTCTGGCGGGAAAGGAGCTGTGCTGCGGTGTGAGGTGTATGGAACCAACCATCCCGCCCGGTTGCAGCCGTCACGGGTTTGGAGTGTTTGGCCATCGAGAGACAGCATCGCATTAACGAGCAGATCCGGATTTCTCCGGTTCGCGTGATTTCGGCAGAAGGCGCCCAGTTGGGAATTATCTCGACTGACGATGCGCTTTCGCAGGCTCAGTCCGCTGGGCTCGACCTTGTTGAGGTTGCGCCGAATGAGCGGCCTCCGGTTTGCCGAATTATGGACTTCGGGAAGTTCAAGTATCAGCAGAAAAAGAAACAGCACAAAACTCACGTTCATCAGACAAAACTGAAGGAGATCAGGCTGCGGCCCAAAACGGGTGAGCACGATATCGAGTTCAAAATCAACAAGGCCCGGACGTTCCTGGGTCACAAGGACAAGGTGACCGTTTCGGTGATTTTTCGCGGTCGGGAAATGGCCCACATCGACGAAGGACAGCGAATCATGCGTCAGGTGATTGAGCAACTTGAGGAGATCAGCAAAGTTGAGTCACCGCCACAGCAGACTGGTCGGCGTCTGATTTGTACCTTGGCACCGAAATAAGTCTGTCGCGCGAAAACCCCCGCTAAGCCGAATCCACAACTAGCCCACAAGACATACTCCAGAAGAACAAACGCCAGAAGAAGAAACGTCAGAAAAACCAGCCAGTTCGTCGAGAGATAAAAAGCCATTCAGTAAACAGCAAGAGATCTCAAGCGAGACACTCCCGCTTCTCTCCCCACCCGTATTTGCAGTCACCTCATTTACAGTAGACCGTAGAAGGATCCGAGAAATGCCAAAGCAGAAAACACACAAGGGAACCAAGAAGCGGTTCCGAGTAACCGCGAGCGGCAAGGTGAAGCATCGCCGCAGTGGCACGAGTCATCTGCAGGTGCGGGTTTCCGCCAAGCGAAAGCGGAACCTTCGTGGGACTGGTGTGCTGGCAAAGTCAGACACGGCCAACATTACCGAGGCTCTCGCGGCAAACAGTTACTAGGTGCGTCCTGAACCGGAGAGGGTTCGTCCGGTTCCAGCATTCCGGTCTCGTGCAGGCCGAACGCTCGAAAAAACCGAATTGAGTACAGATCAAATAACAGTGAGGATGGTTCCATGAGAACAAAAAACGTCGTTCCCCGGCTGCGGGCGAAGAAGCGGCTCTTAAAACGGGTGAAGGGTTCCGTGGGTGGCCGAAGCCGTCTGCTGCGAACGGCCAAAGAGTCAGTCATCAGGGCTGGTGTCTTCGCCCATCGAGACCGGCGACGACGCAAGCGAGATTTCCGCCGGCTTTGGATCATTCGGATCAACGCCGCCTGCCGTGAGCGGGGTCTCCGCTACAGCCAGTTCATTGCTGGACTTGAGAAGATTGGCTGCGAACTTGACCGTCGGACGCTGGCGGAGATGGCAGTTTTGGATCCCACTGGGTTCGATGCTGTCGTTACCAGTGTTCGTGAGGGTCTGGGCTTGCCAGAGCCGGTTGGCGCCTGATGCGGGCGTTCTCTTGTGATGCCCCTGACAACGGCAGCCGCTCGTGACGAACCTTTCGCTTGACGCCTTCACTGCTGATCTGGAGCGTCTCCGTGCCGAGGCCGAGCAGACGCTTGCTGACGTCGCTGATGAGGCAACGCTTGAGCAGGCGAGAATTGAATTTCTGGGTGCCAAAAGTGGTCGTCTCAAGCTAGCCCAGAAAGGCCTGGGCCAGGTTGCCGGTTCTGATAAACCTGCTGCTGGGCGTCAATTCAACGCCGTCAAATCAGCGGTCGAGGCACTCTTTCAGCAGGCCAAGGACCGCGCGGCTACGGGGCCGGCCAACGTTTCTGCCGAAACGGTTGATGTGACGCTGCCAGGGACACCGGTCCGGTTTGGGCGACTGCACCCACTGACGCAGACGATTCGTCGGGTTGCCTCGATCATGGGGCACCTTGGCTTTGAAGTCGTTGATGGCCCCGAGGTTGAAGATCAGTGGCACAATTTCGAGGCCTTGGCAATTCCGGCTGAGCACCCGGCTCGGGATCCACTCGACAACTTCTACATATCTGTCGCCAATTCAGCCGAGCCCTTCCTGTTGCGGTCGCAGACAAGCACCGTCCAGATCAGGGTGATGGAGCAGCGTCAGCCACCTTTGCGTATCGTTTCCTTAGGGCGTGTCTATCGCCCCGATACAGCCGATGCGACGCACTACCCAATGTTCCATCAGGTCGAGGGGTTGCTGGTTGAACCCGGGACGACCATGGCACATCTGAAAAGTGTGCTGCGGGCGTTTGCTTCAAACTTCCTGGGTGGAGACGTTCACGTTCGGTTTCGGCCATCCTTCTTTCCATTTACTGAGCCCAGCGTCGAAGTCGATATGGAATGGAATGGACGCTGGATTGAGATGGGGGGGGCTGGCATGGTCGACCCTGCCGTTCTTGAGGCAGTCGGTTACGATCCCGATGAAGTGAGTGGGTTTGCGTTTGGCCTTGGTGTTGAACGGATTGCGGCCCGTCGATTTGGTGTTGCTGACATTCGCGATTTCTATCGCAACGATGTCCGCTTCTTGGAGCAATTCAGCGATCGGGGGCAGGCATGATCGTTTCCCTCGACTGGCTTGCTGACTACGTCGATGTTCCACCTGTCGAACAAATGACCGAGCGGTTGCTGCTTGCCGGATTGAATCATGAGGCAACCGAAACCGTGGGGAGTGACACGGCGGTCGATCTTGAGGTGACCAGCAATCGTCCCGACTGTCTTGGTCACCTGGGGGTCGCGCGAGAGGTGGCGGTTCTTTTTGAGCGTCCCTTGAGGATTCCGCCGATTGAACTGCCAAAGCCCAGGAAAGCGGCGGCCGTTTCCGTAACCATAGAGGCGGGCGACATTTGCCCCTATTACTCCGCCCGCATCATCCGTGGTGTGACCGTTGGCCCCAGCCCTGACTGGCTGGTGAGCCGTTTGGCAACCGTTGGCATTGCCAGTGTCAATAACATCGTCGACATCACCAACTACGTGATGCTTGAATGCGGGCAGCCCCTGCATGCGTTTGATTTGGGTCAGCTGGCTGGTGGGCAGATCATTGTTCGTCGTGCTCGGCCTGGTGAGCCTTTCGAAGCCATCAATCACAAGCGTTACGAATTGACCGACCAGATGGCGGTCATTGCCGATTGTGACCGACCGGTTGCCCTGGCAGGAGTCATGGGCGGGGCGGAGACAGAGATTTCTCTGGCTACGACTGACGTGTTGGTGGAATCTGCTCAGTTCGCACCGTTGCCTGTGCGGGCGGCCGCCCGGGGGTTGACCCTGAGCAGCCCCTCTTCGTATCGCTTTGAGCGGGGGCCGGACCCAGCTGCAGTCGAGTGGGCCAGCCAGCGTGCGACCGCGCTGATTCTGGAGTTGGCCGGTGGTGTCCTTGAAGAACCGGTGGCTGAGGCAGGCAAACTTGCCTGCCAGCCGGCGGAGATTGTCCTGCGGGCAGACCGGGTTGAGGCCGTCTTAGGCGTACCGGTGCCAGCCCAGCGTCAGCAGGAAATCCTGCAGTCACTGGGATTTGTCCAACAGGCCGCAACGGCTGAGGAATCCCGTTGGCTCGCGCCGACGTGGCGGCGAGACTGCTGGCGAGCGATTGACCTGGTTGAAGAGGTTGCTCGCATCGAAGGCTATGAGCGGGTGCCAGAGAATGTGCCCATTGCCGCGCGGCCGATTGCCCGCTCGTCGCGAGAGCGACTCGTCCGCATGGTGGCTGAGGTTTGTGTTGCGGCAGGTTTCTGCGAGGCGATGACCCGCAGCGTCGTGGCCGAGCCGCTGGAGGCTTTTGGCAGTCCTTGGGGGGATGCCGAGCCGCTTGTCTGTCGCCCGCCCCTGGTGCGAGGGGCAGATCGGCTGCGTCGTACGCTGCTGCCAAGCCTGCTTGAGGCCCGGGTTGCCAGCCTGGCAGCGGCAGCGTCTCATGCCGACCTCTTCGAGATTGCTCGGGCCTATCTCCGTCGTACCAACGATTCACAGCCGGCAGCGTCACCACTTGAAGAGCCGTTGTTGCTGACGCTGGTTACGACAGGTGACTTCTTTCGGGCCAAGGGGCTGGCTGCGGTGGTGCTGGCACGACTTGGTCTGGAGGAATTGGCCGTTTCCGCAGAAGGCATTGTCAGTGGAGACCTGACTGGGGTGAGTTATCGCCCGGTTCAGAGTCAGCTCTTAGCCACAGGACGGGCAGCCGAGATCATGCTGCATCGGCCGGGTGAAACTCCACGCCGACTGGGTGTTGTCGGTGAGGTTTCACCGCAACTGTGCAAGCAAGTTGGTTGCGACGAAAAGACGGCTGCTTTTGAATTGCGTCTGGATAGTCTCGAGTTCGTTGCCGATTACGAGCCTGTGCTCACGGCACCGAGCAGCTTCCCGTCGATCGACAGGGACATTAACCTCGTTGTTGATGAGGCTGTCTCGTGGGGAGCGATTGTTTCGGCAGTCGAGTCGACCGGTTGCCACGAACTCGATCAGATTCGGTTGGGACAAATCTGGCGGGATGCCGAGCGACTAGGAGTGGGCAAGAAGAGCGTGGTTGTCTCGTTACGGCTCCGAAGTCATCAAGAGACACTTTCGGCAGAGCAGGCGAACGACTTGGTTGCAGAAATGGTCGAGGCCTGTCGTCGCCACGTCGGAGCGACGCTTCGAGCATAAATCCACCCGCGTTGACGTCGGGCTTCGAGTAGCCGATCTGTTGACCGTTGCAGGTGACATCCGCGAGTGAGAACGTCCCTGGCATTGTCGGCAAAACGATTCTGTCCGATCTGAGGATTGGCTACGCCTAGCCGGAGAAGCAGGGTGACGAGTCTTTGCCGCAGGGCGAACCTCGTGAACCGACCAGGGTGAGCGGTGTGGTCGTTGTTCTGGCTGTTCCTGCTATCTCGGCTATTCCAGGCGTTAGAAGTCGGAGAATTGCTCAAACTCGTCGTAAGGACGGTGCTCAAGGTTGACGAAGCGGGTGTAGTCGTGCTGCCAGAGTAGTTTCACATCGCCAATGGGGCCATTACGCTGTTTCGCGATGATAATCTCAGCCTCCCCCTTCACCCGTTCCCGATCTTCATCGTTCGTCTGGTAGTACTCTTCACGATGGACGAACATCACCACGTCAGCGTCCTGCTCGATGGCTCCTGATTCCCGAAGATGATTAAGGCGGGGTCTGTTGTCCCGAGATGCTTCAGCCTGTCGATTCAACTGTGCCAGACAAAGGATCGGAATATCGAGTTCACGAGACATGGTTTTAAGCCGTCTGGCGATCCGAGCAACCTGTTCCTGACGCGGGTCACGTGGGTTGTCAGGCTCTATCAGTTGAAGGTAGTCGATCACAATCAGGGAAAGCCCCTGCTTGCGTTTTAGTCGTCGGGCGACAGCCGCGATTTCAGTCAGCGTGCGGCCCGGGGTGTCATCAATAAAAAGTGGCGCGGAACTAATCTCAGATGACTTCTGCACAAGCCGTCGTCGGTCTTCCTGCGAGATGGTGCCATTGCGAAGGCGATGACCATTCACCTGTGCTGATGAGCACAGCAGGCGATCCGCCAGTTCCAGACTGGCCATTTCGAGGCTCACGAACAGCACCGGTTGATGCGTGTCGATGGCGATATGCTCCGCGATGTTCATCGCGAAGGCCGTCTTTCCCATACTGGGTCGGGCCGCCAAGATGATGAGCTCTGAGTTGTGGAGGCCACCACACAGCGAGTCAAGGTCAGTGAAGCCGGTTTCGACACCCCCCAGTGCATGCTCGTGCTTCATGCGGGCATCCATGCGGATCATGACATCTTCGAGCACTGCCTGAATGGGTTGGGCCTCAGCAGAACTCCGCTGCTCAAGAATGGAAAAAATCTTTTCTTCCGCCTGGGAAAGCAGTTCACGTGGCTCATCGAAAGCGTCATAGGCATCGCGGAGAATGTCGGTGCTGGCGTCAATGAGCGATCGCAGCATCGCCTTGTCGCGAATGATCCCGGCGTAGTGCGTAGCGTGAGCAGCATGAGGAACTGAATTGATCAGTTCAGCAATCGTCGCGGCACCCCCGATCTGTTCAAGGTCGCCCTTGTTCCTCAGGCGATCGAGCAGGATCGTTGCATCGATGCGGGCGGCACCATCATGGAGATCGAGCAGGTGTCGGAATATTGTCTGGTGGGCTTCGTCAGCAAAGTCCTCTGGCCGAACCAAGAGGGCAACGTCGTCACAAACATCGGGCTTGAGCAGAATGCTCCCGAGAACGTTTCGCTCGGCCTCAAGGTTGCCCGGGCGACCCCGGCTAAGCAGTGGGTCGGTGGCTGCCGGATCTGGCTGTCGTCGGCGATCAGGGTTTCGCTTGCCATTTCGACGGTTTTTTGATGTGCCGTTCGCTGCTGCGGCACGTGTTGATTCAGCACGAGTCTGGTCCATTAAC
>RGBY01000350.1 GCA_009919445.1 Planctomycetia bacterium | reverse complement strand
ACCAGCCTCGCTGGTACAGCCGAGACGCTTGTGAGTGTCCCCACAGCGGCTGTCGCCAGTCTGTCAAGCATGCGGGACATCGTCGTTGCCAATGGTTCGGCACCAACCGACGTTGAAATGCGAGCAGGCTTCCTGCACGGCAACGGTGGGGTGATTTATGTTTCGTTTGATTCGTCGGTGGACGCCGAACGTGAACAATGGTGGCTTGAGGTGCTCGCTGATGTCGATGCCGTCATCGAGCCCGAGTTTGCAATCGTGCCGGTCGGCAGTGAACGATCGCAGTTGACGATTTATCAGCTCAGCACCCATTCGACCCCAAGCGGCTCAGCCGGTGTATATGTCGGACCCTCGGCCACGATCTGGGAGGATGGCCGAGTTGAGCGGACGTCTGAGGCTCGGCTGGAACTGGCTCAGAGTGCAACCAGTCATTCGATCCGCTTTGCTGAATCAGAAGAGGCGGGATGGAAATCGGTCGCCTATCACGAATTAGGCCACGCCCTCGCCCTTGAGCATTCGCACGAGACAGACGACGGTGATGCCGACAGCGTTATTGACACCAACACCACAGTGATGTCCTACGTGCAAGTGGTGGATGCTGATGGTTCGCCAGCCTTCACCTGGCTTGATGAGCAGGCTCTGGTTCACATTCACGGGGCTGAGTCAGGGGCGACGGCGACACCCGTCGAGGGGCAGCTTGTGGCTGATTACGGGCCATTCGATCTCACGCAGACCTGGAAGACGCCATCGCTGGCTGTCGAGTTTGACGGTGGAGATATTGTCGCGGAACCAGACACGGGCACTGTCGTGAAGCATCTGGTGCTGACTCGATATGACGGATATGTCGGCAGCGAGGCAACCGTCTTTCTTGATTGGGACTTCTCTGCCGATCTTTTTTGGGGCTATCAAACGGACATCCCAGAGTGGTATCAGGATGTCTTGCTTAGTGATCCCTTTCCATCGCAGGTTGTCTTTGCTGCTGGGCAGGCGACGGCCGTAGTCGAGCTCACTATTGTCGGAGATGAACGTGTCGAGGGGGATGAATGGTTGGAGGTGACGCCTCGGGAGGCGAGGACGCCCGGCTATTTTCAGGTGTTCCCTAGTGACACGCTTCGGCTGGTGATTTCGGAAACGCTTGAACTCCCTACGCTCGATCCGATTGCCGATCTCATTGTTCTGGCGGACGGCACTGAGTCGGTCGTGCCGCTGACTGGGATCACGGCTGGCAGTGGTGCGGTGATTGAGATTGCGGCGAGTAGTAGCGACCCCAGCCTCGTGTCCGCCCCGGTGGCGGGTGCTGTCTCGCCCGATGGAACGGGGAGTCTTGTGCTGAATCCCGCGGGAGGATCGCCTGGGGGCACCACCATTACCGTGACAGTCACAAACGGCGGGCTCGACGACACGCTTGCCACAGTCACCGACAATGCCAGTGTGCAAGAGTCTTTCAGCGTGACCGTCCTTGAGGTGTTGCCGGATCAGACTCCCAGCCTGCCGTTGGCCCAAGACGTGATGGGTAGGCTCTATGTGGCAACGACACCGGTGCTGGTGGATGGCCAGCAGGCAGAAGTGAGTATCGCCGGCTGGCAGGCCATCGGAGCGGAGCAAACGGCGGCGGGGAATTTCCTGCGTGTTCGTGCGGGGCGTGAGGTCAGGCTGATCGCAGATGAAACCTGGGCGATCACGGGGCTGTTTGCCTCGTTGTCTAATGTGGCCAGCAATGAACTCCCCCGCGCCAGTCGCGGCAGGAACCACGCCGTTGAAATTTCGGTGGTAGCTGGTGGCTATGCGATTGCTGGATTCAGCGAGACCAACCCAACGTTGACGGTCTATCGCGGAACAACGTTTACCTTCGCGGTTGATGCCGTGGGACACGCCCTGCATCTGCAAGAAACAAGCGGCGGCTATACCCCGGCCACGACCTATACCGCTGGCGTGACCAATGCCGGCAGTGAAGCAGCCGTGATCGTTTGGACGATTGCGGCTGACGCACCAGATCAGCTTTACTATCAAAGTGAAAGCGATCCGCTCTTCTGGGGCCAGATCATTGTGGCTGACCTGCCAGCCGCCTAGGCATTCGTGCCTGTGCCGTCTCGTTGTTTTCCGAGCGTAATTGGTCCCCCGGTTTCCACCGGGGGTTTCTCAGGAGGTGTCTGCGGTACGCGTGCGTCCTGCCCATGCAAGCCGCGAGTGGAAACGAGCGGACAGGCAGCACTACTGACGC
>RGBY01000349.1 GCA_009919445.1 Planctomycetia bacterium | reverse complement strand
GCCGTCAAGGCAATGCTGCTGGCGACAATCTTCAATCTTAAAATCGGCAGTGATGAGCTCGACCGGCAGGGCTATCCACGAAGCGAGATTATCCTCTCGGGCGGCCTAGTCAGGACGCCACAGCTGGGGCAACTGGTTGCCGATGCGTTTAACACTCCGGTGACAATTCTGGCCGGTGGTGAAGAGGGGACTGCCTGGGGCTCAGCCCTGCTGGCCAAGTTCCGTGGTGAGACGCTCGCTGGTCGGGCCACTGACTGGGCCAGCTTCCTAGCCAACCAGCCAACCGGCAGCCCGGTCCAATTCACACCGCAACCGGTCGCTGTTCACGTGCTTGAACATGTCTTCGGCCGCTACCGGCAGCTGGTCAATCTGCAGAGCCAGCTCGAACTGACGGGCGTCCGCCACCCGGATTGAAAAATTCCGGTGAAACTCTCTCTGCTGGGGCTGGCAGACAACGCCTGGGGCGATTGTAACGGTCAGCCTGACCGAAAATGCCTAAAAACTTGCTTCGCCGTCCAGCCGAGGGTATAGCCGGGATGCCGGTTGGGGCTCCGACCGTGGTGGCAACTGCTGGGCGGTTTGTGAGAACCGCTCCCTGACGACCAGGGAAATAGCCTGCCGCCGCAGAATGCACCGACTGGCACCCCCGATAACCCTCGGCGTTTTCGCGGATTGCCAAAGTGGAAAGAGTCTATTGAGGGCTTTTTCGACAGACAGCGAGAGTTCATAAGGAAAAGGGCATGCAAACCGTCCGACTCAGCTCTGCCAGGAGCCTTGTTCTTGTGGCTCTCATCACGATGTCACTCGTTCCGCTCGGTGTGCTCGGGGTGGCGATGTATCAGTCCGCCGTGGAGGCAATTCGTGGTGAGGCCTTCGAAAAAATCGGCCTCGCCTCACGACTGACCGGAAACGCCCTCCGCGGGCATTTCGAAAGTCTGGCCAGTGAACTCCGCCTGGTGAGCGGATCGTCGGATCTTCGCAACTCAGCAAACGCCTTAATGGAGGGCTTTGCAGAACTTTCACTCGAGCCAACTGATGAGGATCGCATTCGCCGTGGCCTCGAGAGCTATTACAACACACTGCTGGCAGGCGTAACGAAAGACAGCGCCGATCCTGCAGCAGCCGCCCGTGCAATCGTCGCCGGATACAAAGACAAGGCTCTCCTTCTCCAAGAGCTCTATGTTCGTGACAATCCAAACCTCTCGACCGCGAAGTCGTTGCTTGACGACGCCGATGATGGCTCTGCCTATTCGGCGACACACCGTAGCCTTCACCCATTTCTCCGAAGCCTCAAAGAGCGGCTGTCGTTGACAGACATTCTGCTTGCTGACGCAATGACTGGCAGAGTGATTTACAGCGTGACCAAGGGCAGTGATTTCGGCGGGTCACTCGACTCAGAGGAACTCAGCAACTCGGGCCCCTCGCGGACGTGGAAATCCATCACCAACAATCAAACGACAGATCAGATTGCCTGTGCCGACTACTTGCCTTATCCACCAATGGGCGGCAAAGAAGTTTTCACCCTTGCCTGTCCAGTGCCAAACGAAACAGGGAAGCCCCAGGAAGTCCTCTTCTTTCTTGTTGGAATCGACCATGTCGATGAAAACATTTCTGATCAAAACAGTGGGGCCCTCGCGATGGGCTATGAAATTTACGGCAACACGTCCTGGGCCCGAGGTTCTGACGGTCAAACCCCATCCCCCCAGCAGCGAATATTCAAGGACGAAGCATCCGAAAAAGCCTTCACCGATTTTGCAGCATCCTATGGAGGGCCGAACACCACCGGCACTGCAACTCTCTGCGTACCTGAGAAAATTTCCATCTGCCCGGAGGCCGTCTCGCCCCCTATTTCCTGGATGGTTCTGGCAACCTCACCGGAATCGACGGTGCGAGCCTCAACCCTAACCGTCAAACTCTTTGGGCAGACGGTGTTTGGTCTGACTGCCCTTGCGATCCTGGTTTTCTCATTCCTCATCGCCAGATTGTTAACCATTCGCCATGCCGAACATTTGCGACTGGCCGAAATTGTCAGCAATGCATCGGTACGGCTTCTGCAAACAACGCAGGAAGCGGAGATTGCCTACATGAACCCGGCGACGCTTGAAGCCTTCGCCAAGCATCCGACCATCACAGCCGAGGAGCCAGGCGAGGGCAAATTGGTCCATGCTGTCTTCGGTCAGCCGGCCGATACGTTCTCCTTCCTGACCGACCCGGAAGAGTTGCCCAAGACAATC
>RGBY01000348.1 GCA_009919445.1 Planctomycetia bacterium | reverse complement strand
AACGTAATAGAAGATACCATCTCTATCAGCCACATATTGGTAGGCATCTTTGTACATCACTCTGTACATCACAAATCCTCGCAAGCATTGCACAATGCCTACAAATCAATGTGTTACACATGAATTGATGCAGATAATGGTGCCCAGGAGAAGACTCGAACTTCCACGGCCTAATGGCCACTGGCACCTGAAGCCAGCGCGTCTACCAATTCCGCCACCTGGGCATCGGGGCGATCCGGGCCATATGGTCCGTCTTTGGAGGCGCGCAGAATAGCCGGCCGGCCCGGCTTGTCAACTGAATCCGTGCGCCTGTACCGCTGCTTTCTGGCCCTCATGGCGGCCCGGTCCAATCTGCACTGGACGCCGACCCGTGCTTGCCGCTATCACTCTTTCACGGGAAACGACATCGGCATGCGGGATTTGTCATGGACAGAACGGTTGCGGTCATCGGCGGCTCGGGATTTGTCGGGCGCGCCATCGTCGAAATGCTGGCCCGCGAGGGCGCGCGCGTCATCGTGCTGTGCCGCAATGCCGAACGCGCGAAATTCCTCAAGACAATGGGCGTCGTCGGACAGGTAACCCCTGTCGCCGGCAACGCGACCGCCGCGGGCAGAGACATGGCTACTACTTAGTTGCCGGGTGATGGTGATGGTGATGCTCGTAGTGCCGGCGGAGGGCGTCGAGGCCGAAATTCCCCTCAAGTGAATGCCAGACGAGGTGGACATGATTCGCGTCGTTCTGGGTGTTGTCATACTCGATGATGAAGGTCGGGCCAGTAATTCGGTAGTAGTGCCCCTCACCCCGCCTGAGACTGCCTGCCCAGGCGAAGTGCACCCGGTCGAGGCCGGCGTGCCGGATGTCCTGCAGGGCCTTCTCAGCAAGTTCGCCCCGCAGCGTCCGGGCCACCCAGATCGATCGGTTTGCCCGGCACCGTGAAGACTTCTTCGGGGGCTTCAGCGGCCAGCAGGGCAATCTTTCGGTCGGCTTCTGCCAGCGACAGCATCAGTCCTCGGGCCAGATCCTCCTCAGCGGCCAGCACCCGCTGGCCGGCATGAGGGCCGGTGCGGACCTCGGCGGGATTCGCCCCGAGGAACAGCGGCGTGGTGGCCACCGTCAGGCCCGCGACCGAACTGAAGTTCAACGACAGGTGATGCCCCTCAAACCGCCAGCCCCAAGGCTCGGTCGTCGAGGGTGTTCCAAAGACCGACAGCCAGTACTTCTCAGGATCGCGGCGTTCCTCGTTGCCGGGGCGATCCTTTTCCAGTTCACGGAGAATGCCCTCAAGGCTCATGATGGTCGTCGCCTTGAGATAGCCCGCGTGGCTGAGGCCCGACCGCAACAGGGCGTAGGCCGCCCGCCGCTGGGCGAGGCTCATCTGCTTGATCGGCAGCCCGAGCCGCTCCCGCGGAATGAAGTGCCAGTTGAGCCGCTCATCACTGTCAAAGGCAAAGCTAGCGGCTTCCCGCTGCTGGTCGTCGAGTGTTTCAGCCGGAATCCGAGGAGCAGGCTCATGCGCCTGCAGAACGGAGGCACTCACCAAAACCAGCAGACAGAACATACCGACGCGATTCATCGTTCATTGCTTTCGTTGGGGGGGGGACGATCGGCCCTGACTGTTTCAATCGTGGCCACATGCAGCAGCGGGCAGATATCAAACTCGGCGGGCATGCCGTCATCCTCGACTTCAGTCCCGACGAGGATGTCATTTTTGAGCAACCAGGCCATTTCAGGATGACGAACCTCGTACGACTTACCACTCGACATGATGAGACGGAAGGGGCGAAAGGGCTGCTCTTTGAGTAACTGGCGGATTCCTTGGGGAGTCATCGGGCACCTCGGCTGGGGAAGATCGACCCCGCATGTTGTTCATGCGTTCACTATGCACAAGTTTGCCGCCAGCACGCTTTCTTGTCAACCAATCCGGTGCTTCTCGAGCACGGCATCGGTCAGCTTGCCGCCGACGCCGGGGGCCTCGGGCAGCGTGTAGTGGCCATCGACGACCCGAATCGGGTTCTCCCAGATATCGAACAGCGACTCATAGCAGCACTCGAGCATCGGCGTGTTCGGGGTGGCCGCCGCCAGCTGGGCATGCACATTGTGCTGGACGTTGGTGTGGGGGATCACCGCCAGGCCGTAGGCGCGACCGAGGGCCGCCACGTCGAGCCACTCTTCGATGCCCGAGAGTTTGGTTACATCTGCCTGCATGATGTCGACCGCCTGCTGATCAACATAGTCGCGGAAGTCATGCA
>RGBY01000347.1 GCA_009919445.1 Planctomycetia bacterium | reverse complement strand
CAAAAGGAATGCTCTGCTGCGAAGGCGACAGAGATTGCACGAGTGTGCCATTCCGACCAAACCCCTGCCGAGGAGGAGATCTCTCTATGGTGTTCCGGACCCTATCTTGCCGTTTCCTGCCGAGTCTGGCTGCTGTCATGTTTGTCGTGGCGGGAGGCCTCGCGTTGGCTGACCTGACCAGTGGCCCGCAGCCAGGTGAAACCGTTGGTGCTTTTACTGTCACCAAGGTTGCTGGCAATTCAAGTGACGGCGTTACCGATGGCAAAACTCTCTGCTACCGTTGCCGCATGGGAAGTCGCCCGGTGGTGATGCTTTTCGCCCGCACGGGTGACGACAAGTTGGCCAAGCTGGTGAGTGAACTCGAATCAGAAATCAAGGAGCATGAGGACACCAAGCTTTCAAGCTTTGTCAACATGATCGGTGGTGACGTTGATGCCCTAAAGGCAGCTGCAGCAAAGTTTGTCTCTGACAACAATGTGCAGAACGTCGCCTTTGTTGTTCCAGAAGATGCTGAAAACGGCCCCGAGAACCTGAAGATTGCTCCGGCCGCTGACCTCACCGTGGTCTGCTACAAGGGCGGCAAAGTGGTCTCAAGCCACGCCTTCGAAAAGGGTGGGCTCAACGACGACACCATCGCGGCGATTGTCGAGGCCTCATGTGGTCTGGTTGAGTAGGTTTTTGCTGACCCATCGGTCTTAGGGACACCTCCGCTGGGCGGCTCCGAAACACAGCGGCCCGAGGTTCAGCCGAACCTCGGGCCGTCTGCTTATGGGGCCAACTCCGGGGCTTTTTTGCCCCCCGATGCAGCCAGCATTTGATCGTGTATATTTCGAGAAGCGAGTCTCGTTCCTGCTGCATTTGCGGACGACGAGATGCCCAAGGGCGGCGTAGCTCAGTTGGTTAGAGCACAGGCTTCATAAGCCTGGTGTCGCCGGTTCAAGTCCGGCCGCCGCTACTTTCGTGACCGACCGTGAGCGAAATAGAAAAACCCGGTAAGGCCAGCGGCCCTACCGGGTTTTTTCGTCTGCTCGTCCTTCGCATCTACCGCCGCCAGCCGCGGAATGGTTCGTAAATTCGCACCTGCAGCAGCAATTCGCTGGCTGCGAAGTTTGTCGGAGCTGTAGCCGGCAACCCGATGAAGCTGAACTCGGCAGTCGACTCACTGATCGAGAAGAAGCGATAGCCAAGGTCGACTGTGGCACGCTTCGAAATCTCATAGAACAGCCCACCGCCTGCCTGCCAGGCAAAATTAGAAATCCGGTCGTTGCCCGACACCAGGCTACCAATTCCATTTCCTCCGGTGGTCCAGCGGTAGCCACCAGCACCGATTCCACCACCAGCGTAAAGACCAAAGCTATCGTAAGGCTTGTAGTCTCGCCAGACATTCACCATCGCCGACCAGCCGTCAGTGGCCCGCGTCGTAATGTTGTCTACTGCGTCCCCGGATGTGGCGCTGACCTGATCACGACCACGGCCTTCAAACTCAAGCCGTAAGGCACCATTGTCCCGCAGATAGCGCACACCAGCTGCGGCACCGCCGGTAAAGATTGACTGATTGGGAACAGTTGTTGGGTTACCACTTACTTTGTCGAACGTGGCAAAGTCCGCCCCGACAATTCCACTTAAATAAAACTGCCGGCAGTTGCTTCCCTGATCGCAGCACGACAGAGGTGAATCACATGACTCTGCCTTAACCACCCCCGAGGCAAAAGCCACTAAGCTACTGAGTAGCACGATTCCAAAGGGTTGACCAAAGCTGCAAAAAACTGCACCACTTGAATGAGACAATCTGCTACGAGTTACCGTAAGCATCCCCAAAGATCTTGATCGACTCATCCAGGATGAATTCCGGGAAGAACCATTGACCGCCGAACGATCGATATAGGCCCTACGGTCACCATTAACGCTGACGATCTGGCAGACTTTATGGCAGAAAATACCTTCATTCTCTTTGCCGGTTCGAGGTAACCGACAAGGCTTGCCTTGCCTGAAAAAGCTACCGCCAGATGACGCTACCCCCGAAAGTCAACCCAAACGTGCCAAACCCAGGAAAACAGACTCAGTAGCGGCCCCTCTGGCTAGGGCATTGTGTTCGGCAGGCCACCCTCATGGCAGCCTGCGCTTCGTGCCGCCCAAGAATTCCCGCTGAAGACAATCATGAAAGCGGCACCTCCTCCCCACCCCTGAAACCAGGGTTTTGGCTGCGTTTGCACAAATGGCCTCTGCTGCCATTGCTCACCAGCACGAACC
>RGBY01000346.1 GCA_009919445.1 Planctomycetia bacterium | reverse complement strand
CGACTTGCATGCCTAATCCACGCCGCCAACGTTCATTCTGAGCCAGAATCAAACCCTTCAATTGATTGGCGTTTCCTGCCGAAGCAGGTGTATTGCCGATCTTCGCTGCCCTTTTGCAAAGGCAGTGAAGAGGTTTTATCTGTTCTCTAATTTCATTCCCAGCCAACTGTCAAAAGAGCATCGGTCACCTTAAAGGGATGACTGATCCTCTACCAAAGCCAAAAGCTATGAGCTAGAAGGCCTTGTTTGTGGCTGGTGCCGGTCACGATCGTGCCGGCCGAAACCGAAAGAGATCAACAACCAAATTGTCAAAGAACGTATCCGTCGCGGAGCCCATGACGGGTCCCACTCGAGATAGAGGAAACATAGCAGCCCTCGGCCGGCCGTCAACAGCCTCATGAAAAATCCGGGTTTCCCAAGAAATTTTGACTCCGGGCGGCCGTCGGACACTCGAAATAAACGCGGGGTCAGCCCTCTTTCTCTGCCTCGAGCACAACCGGCACATCCAGCCGATGCCCCTGCCGTTCCACGGCGATAAGCACCCGGTCTCCCGGCCGCTTGGCCTCAATGACCGTCAGGAAATCATCGACCGTTTCGATTGGCTGCCCGTCAATGCCGACAATCAAATCGGCTGCCGATCGATCGACCCGCTCAAACTCAGCGACAAACGGCCCCTGCCGACGGCGTTCACGAACAACGCGAAAGGCCCGAATACCGGCACGCTCGGCGGCTCCCTCGGGAGCGAGGGCAGCCACCAGAAGGCCACGTTCGGTCTGATAGACACGGGTGATTCCGGCGTCTGGCCGAACCACCCGGCCGTGTTCAATCAACTGCGGCACAAGCCGGCTGAGCGTTCCAACGGGAATTGCGAAACCGACTCCAGAACTCTGGCCCGTATGACTTGCGATTGCGGTTGTCATGCCGATGAGCAGACTGCCCGAATCGAGCAGGGGGCCTCCGGAATTCCCCGGGTTAATCGCGGCATCGGTCTGGATAATTGACTTGATCGTCCGACCGGCCCGGGTGGGCAATGAGCGATTCAGGCTGGAAATAATCCCGGTTGTCAGCGTTCGTTCCAATCCGAACGGGTTGCCAATCGCAAAAACCCGCTGGCCGACTCGCAGGTCATGCGAGGAGCCAAAACGAACCGGGCTCAGCAACTCAGTCGGTGCATTGACGCGAATCACCGCCACGTCCGTGACGGGATCAACCCCAACGAGGGTGGCCTCATGAGACGATCCATCGTAGAGCACAACCTGAATTTCACGGGCCGATTCCACGACATGAAAATTGGTCAGCACATGCCCGCTTGTATCGATCACGATCCCCGAGCCAGCACCCTCTGAGGGCGTTTCCATCAGAAAGAAGCCGGAGGCGACCGTGGTCTTGGTGTTGATGTTGACGACACTCCGATTCACCGCCTCGTAGACCGCAATGTTCGTCTGCTCTTCCGGCGTTAAACGGCGTTCAAGCTGACGTTCATCCGGAGGCTCATCGGCAACGACGAGTCCTGCGGTCGCCGCAGCAGCAAGAGCGGCCACACATACAGCCAGGTGAGCACTCAGCCACGCACCCGGAAAAAGGCGTGACGTCCACAGGCGGGCTTGTAACTGAGATCGCATTGGCACGGGTTCCTCACGACGGAACCCCCTCAGCACGAGGGGATAGGCGGCGACTGGGGCAGGCAACATCCCAAAGCGGGCGCGAGCAAATTGCCCACAATTGAAGCCGCCTGGGGCGGAACTCTATCCTCGCTGGCAGCCTTCGCTCAAGCCGAAAACCGCAGAAATCGTCAAAAATACCGGTTCAATCGACATTGGCTCGGCCGCGACCGGAAAATATCATCCATAGAAGGTGCGTCCCGTTTTGGGACCGCTCCGTCAGCCCTCATCCGCGTTCCCGCCATAGGTGGTCTGCTCATGTTCTGCCGCAAGCCTCCCACCCTTCACAAGACGGCATCCGCCCGCCATCACCTGCTGGTAGGGCTGGTCCCAACTCTCCTTTGGGCATCGCTGCTGGCAACGACCGGGTCGGCTGCTGGCTTGGCAGAGGTGACAGCCGTCCTCGCATCGCATCGTGATAAAAATGATCCGGCGGTCACAGCGGTTGGTCTTCAAGCGACCGGGAACGCCGCTGAAACTGCCGCCACCCGCATCTGCATTCTGATTGACACATCGGCCAGTCAGGCAGGGCCCATCCTTACGCAGGCCCTCGCGGCCACCAAGAGCCTGCTTGCTGAGACCCGGCCGGTTGACCGGGTGCTTCTGGCGG
>RGBY01000345.1 GCA_009919445.1 Planctomycetia bacterium | reverse complement strand
CCCGTGCCATGTCGAGCACCGGAATGCCCTCGGTGATGGCGATCACCAGTTCGATCCCGGCAGCCACGGCCTCCAGTATGGCGTCGGCCGCGAAGGGGGGTGGCACGAAGATCATCGTCGCGTTGGCCCCGGTTGCATCCCGGGCTTCGGCCACGGTGTCAAAGACCGGCAGATCAGCGACCGTCCCACCCCCTTTGCCTGGAGTCACGCCACCGACCATACGGGTGCCGTATTCAAGGCAGCCTCGGGTATGAAACTCACCGACCTTGCCCGTTATGCCCTGACAGATGACACGGGTATCACGATTAACGAGAATGCTCATTGGGAAATACAGCTTGAGGGAGGACAGAAAACGACGAAGTTGGAAAAAACAAAGCCGTCATGCTTTGACGGCGGCGACAATCTTTTGAGCGGCATCCGTGAGGCCGTCGGCGGTGATGATCGAGGTGCCACTTGAGGCAAGAATCTTCTTCCCTTCCTCAACCTCGGTGCCTTCTAGCCGCACCACCAAGGGCACGCTAAACCCTACCGACTTGGAAGCCTCAACCAGGGCAGTGGCGATGGTTGTGCACCGCATGATGCCGCCGAAGATATTGACGAGAATGCCCTTCACATTGGCATCAGAAAGGATGATGCGGAAGGCCTCGGTGACCTGATCGACATTGGCCCCGCCACCGACGTCGAGAAAGTTGGCCGGCTCACCGCCGTGATAC
Organism: Planctomycetia bacterium; assembly: GCA_009919445.1. Classification (GTDB taxonomy): domain Bacteria; phylum Planctomycetota; class Planctomycetia; order Pirellulales; family UBA1268; genus UBA1268. The sequence continues at coordinate 1,596 of RGBY01000345.1, read as the reverse complement.
TTAATCAGATCCATCGTGCTCATGGCCAAGCCGGCACCATTGACGAGACAGCCGATCTCGCCATTGAGTTTGACGTACGAAAGCCCGGCCGCCGCCGCTCGAATTTCGGCTGGCTCTTCTTCGGCCTCATCCCGCAAGGAGACGATGTCTTTGTGCCGGAAGAGCGCGTTGTCGTCAAAGGTCATCTTGGCATCAAGGGCGACAAGGCCGCCCTCTTCAGTCAGCACCAACGGATTGATTTCCAAGAGTGAGGCATCAAGTGTGACGAACGCTTTGCACAGCGCTCGAAAGAACTGCTCGGCATGCCGCCAGCTTGCCGTGGGCAGACCCAACTTGGAAGCCAGCAGCCGAGCCTGATAGGCACCGAGACCGCGATCTGGATCAAAGGGCTCCGACAGAATCAGTTCGGGTGTCTTCGCCGCCACTTCTTCGATGTCCATCCCTCCGGCCGTACTGGCGATAAGCACTGGCGAGCCCGCCGCCCGGTCAACCAGAATGGCACAGTAGAGTTCCCGGTCGATCGCACAACCGCTCTCGACAAAGACCTGCCGCACCGTCTGCCCTTCCGGCCCCGTCTGGATTGTTACCAGAGTTTTATTGAGTAGGCCCTCGGCAATCCGGGCCGCATCGTCAGCTGACTTGGCGAGTTCCACGCCACGTTGTTCAGACCCCTGCACTTTCCCCTTGCCGCGACCACCAGCATGGATCTGGGCTTTGACAGCACAGACGGGCGTACCGAGGCTGCGAAAGGCGGCGGCGGCCTCGTCGGGGGTGCTGGCAACGTGGCCAGCCAAGACCGGCACGCCAGCCGCCCGGAGGAGCTCTTTGGCCTGAAATTCGTGAATTTTCATGACTGGATTCTCTGGTGACGACGATCAAACAAACACATGGCCGGAGGCAGAAGGAGCTTGGCCACCACCACGCGTAGACACAATATGGCAGGAATGGCGGCCCGTTCCAAGAACGCCATGAAAAGCGGGGGCAACCGTCGGCTCAGCCGGCCATTCGGTTCACCACGGTGATCAGGACAATCTGGGCAAGGCCGCTACGGGGACGCGGCCACTGGTTTTCCAGTTTTCCTGAAACTCACTCTTCCAGCGACCGACGATATTGAGGAGGTTCCGCCCCGTTCGCCGCAGTGCGAAGCCGGGGCTCGTCTGCTGCCGTGTTTGAGATTCCTTCATGCCAATCCAACTACATCGCCCCGGAACGGATACCCAAGCAGCAGCCCACACTGAGGTTGCCATTCTCGGCGCTGGCTTCGCCGGCATCTGCATGGCCATCCGGATGCAACAAAAGGGGCACCGTGACTTTGTCATCTTTGAAAAGGCAGACGACCTCGGCGGTACCTGGCGGGACAATACCTATCCAGGCTGTGCCTGTGACGTCCCCAGTCATCTCTATTCCTTGTCATTCGCTCGCAATCCCCACTGGTCGCGCACGTTTGCCTCACAGCGGGAAATTCTTGATTACCTGAAAAAGGTAGCAGCCAGACATCGCATCACAGAATCGATTCAGTTCGGCACGGCGATTGTTTCACTGCGTTGGGATGAGACGGCCCAGCATTGGCAGCTCACAGCTGCGGACGGACGAACC
>RGBY01000344.1 GCA_009919445.1 Planctomycetia bacterium | reverse complement strand
CCGGTCCGCTCGCTCCCGCTCGCGGCTTGCCAGGTTGAACAACACCCCCGGCAGTTGCCCGTGCCAAAAACCAGCCCGGCAGACAGCCGCCACCCAAAATCCCTCCCGGCAGCCAGCCCCACCAAACCCCTCCCCAGACCCACTCCAGCAAGCCCCCGGTGGAAACCGGGGGATCAACCGCAGCACAAGGTGCCATTCCCCACACGCACGGCTGTGGCATCGATGGCCGCCAGATTCACGATGGTGGTTTCACGTGAAACAGGCAAGCCAGCGAGACTGCGCAAACCTGGGCGGTTTCACGTGAAACGCCACCATCACGCCGCGACGGATGACAAAAACAACGATTCGTGCCGATACACCGATAGCACGCTTCATGCGTGGTGGTTTCATTATTAGGGATGCACGAATGGGCCGGGTTGTGTGTGTAGCCAATCAGAAAGGCGGTGTCGGCAAGACGACCACCGCATCCAACCTCGCGGCGGGCCTGGCCAAGGCTGGTCAGCGAACCCTTCTGGTTGATCTCGACCCCCAGTGCAATGCGACCACTGGCTTTGGCGGCACTCCCGCTGAAACCCATCCGCTGGTCTCTGAGGCTGCCCTCGCTGAAAACGTGGTGACCACTGCGGTCACCAACCTCTCGTTGCTGCCGGGCAGCCGCAGTGTCCGCGACGTTGAGCGGATTGCTGAAGAGGCCCGTGACGGTTCGATGGTGCTTGCCAACCATTTGGCCTGTGGCCTTCATGCCTGGGACTACTGCCTGATCGATTGCCCGCCATCCATCGGTGAACTGACCCGCACCGCGCTGGCCGGATCGACTGAAGTATTGATGCCTATTCAGTGTGAATACTTCGCGCTCGAGGGCCTGACTCAAATGATCGAAGTCATCCGAGATGTGATGGCGGCCCGACCGGGACGGCTATCGTTCAGTGGCATTGTGCTGACCATGCACGATGCCAGCCTCGAACTGACGGCGGAGGTCGAACGTGAGGTTCGAGATTTTTTTGGAGAGATTGTTTTCGATACGGTCATCCCTCGGGACGTGACCGTATCAGAGGCACCGAGCCACGCCCTGAGTGTGCTCGACTACGCTCCCCGGTCACACGGTGCCCGGGCGTATACAGAACTGTGCATGGAGGTACGTGACTGTGAGTAGGGAACGACGGCTGGGACGAGGGCTCGAAGCCTTATTGGGACGAGCTGGCATGGATCAGGCTGCACCGGCCACTGACGGCACTGGGGCCCTGGCCAGCCAACCAACAACAGACCAGCCGAGGTCAGCAGCAGCACAGCTCATCCTGCACAAGGCAGATGAACTTGAAGAGGCCGCAGCCGACCTTCCGGCAAGTGAGGTTGCCACCGCGGTCATTGATCCCAACCCGTGGCAACCACGGTCGGTCATGTCAGAAGACGATCTGGCTGAGTTAGCCAGCAGCCTCGAAGAGCTGGGGCTGGTCCAGCCAATCGTGGTGCGGTCTCAGGGCGATCGCTATCAGTTGATTGCTGGCCAGCGCCGCCTTGCGGCTGCCCGCCGCCTCAACTGGGAGACCATCCCTGTTCGCGTGCTGGAGGTGGACGACCGACAGATGTCGGAAATTGCCATCGTTGAGAATCTGCAGAGGCGAGATCTCGACCCGCTGGAAAAAGCAACCAGTTTCAAACAGTACCTTTCGACCTGGGGAGGCACCCAGGAAGAATTGGCCAAGCGGCTTTCGGTCGACCGCTCAACAGTGGCGAACCTCATTCGCTTGCTGGAACTTCCTGCCACTGTGCAACAGAACCTGCGTGACGGGGCCATCTCGATGGGGCATGCCCGGGCACTGCTGCCACTGGGCGATGAGCATGAGCAGACGCTGCTGGTTAACCGCGTGGTAGCCGAAGGACTGTCTGTGCGGGCAGTCGAAAGTGAAGTAAAGGAAATTCTGCGGGCGGACGAAGCCGAAGAGTTCGGCATCGCGGCCGAACCGCTGGGTGACGAGCCGGCAGGCGGCGGCGGGGCTTCGACCAAGCGAAAGCCGGGCCGGCCCGCCTCACGGCGATCGAGCCAGATCGTTGCGTTGGAAAACGAACTCCGACGGGCTCTTGGCACGAAGGTGGTGATCCACGCCAACAGCAAAGGAGCCGGTCGAATTGTGATTCCCTTCGGAAATCCAGAGGAATTCGAGCGGCTGCTGGAATTCATGACCGAATAAAAGATGCCAGAATTTCGTGTTTTTTTCTGGCCTGGTCTGGCATTGGCCAGACTTGGCTATACTCTGGCTCTCACCGGTGGCCTGCACGCCTGAGATTCGGCAGGAACCACAAACGGGGCGTAGCTCAGCCTGG
>RGBY01000343.1 GCA_009919445.1 Planctomycetia bacterium | reverse complement strand
AGGCCAATCTCGGCCTGTTCGGCAACTTCGGCTTCAATGAGTACGTCAACTGGTCGATGCCCTTCTGGAATGCCTTTGGTATTGGCTGGCAGTTGGGTGTTCGCGGGACGCAGACGAGCTTTGGTACGACATCGATTACGCCACTAGGCTTCGAGTCACGCTCGCGGAACCAGACTTTCGTCACGACAGGCTTCTTCACACGAGCCTTCGAGGGCCGTGGTCTGCAAGGCGGTGCTGTCTATGACTACCTCCATGACAGTTTTCTTGACAACGTTGACTTGGCGCAGCTTCGGGCTGAGGTCAGTTACGTCTGGGGCTATCATGAAATCGGCTTCTGGGGGGCATTCAACTCCCAGGGGGCGACAACCTTGTTTAGTCGAATCAACAAAGATGCTAAGGCAGAGTCCAGCACAGTGCATGTCTACACTGGCTTCTATCGCATGCAATTTGGCAGGGCTACATTGGATCGACCTGCCGGGCACCCATGTCTCGGTCGCTTGCTCTTGAGGGGACGTTTGCCTATCTGATGCCAGGATCGAAGGAAAATATTCCGGACCCCTCCGGCCAAGGCAGCATCGGAACCTTTACCCCTACCGCCTGGAACCTTGCCCTCAACCTCGTCTATTACCCGGCGAGTCGCTCGCGGCGAAGTCTGTCGAGCCCGTATCGTCCGCTGTTTGATGTGGCTGATAACGGCACGATGATGCAGGCGATTGCCCAGTAAGAGCCTCTTGGATAGACGGAAAACGAGTTTTCACCGGTCTTTTGGCCGCCTCCGAGAAGCCCCCGGTTCTGGACCGGGGGCTTTTTCGGTATCTTGAAGGTGGCCGTTGATGCCCACAGCCCCATTGGGTGGAGCTGCCGTCCGGCCATACTTTGTCAGGAACCAGCATAAAAATGTCAGACCAACACGATCCCTGGGCCGATCTGGCCGATTCGCTCGGCGCGAAGCCTGGAAGCGACCCCTCTCCACAGCCTGCACCACGGCCAGCACCGCCGAAGCCTCAGCGGGAGGCACGCCCGACCAGCAACCGCCCGGCGGCACCGACGAACTGGGGCGATGTGGCAGATGATTTAGGTGTTTCGAAGCCAGCCGGTGAGGCGAGGCCTGCAGAACCGGCTCCGCCTGCACCACCGCCACGTCCAGCGGCGTCGCGTGCAGAACCACCAGTCTCGCCCTCATCCTCTTCAAGTGGCGGTTTTGGTGCCGGCTTGCTGGGAGATGAACCAGCAGCATCACCCCCGCCTGCTCGTCCCAGACAGGCGTCGGGTTCTCGTTCGCGTGGTGGCACAGATGAGCCCCTTGCGGCCGACCGGGTAGCCGCCAGTTCATCAGGCGATGATGCCCAAGCACAGCCGACTGCCGAGGGTGAAGAGAAGTCGGGAGCCCCACGGCGTCGGCGGCGTGGCCGACGCGGCGGGCGTGGTCGACGTGGAGATCGCCGCGATCGTGAAGAGGCGGCAGTTCCTGGTGATGCCGATAGCCTTCCCGGCTATGGCCACAATCTTGATGAAGAACGCCAGACTCGTCAGGTCAGGAGCAGCGGGCTGAAGGCTGATGTGCGGCCGCATGCCCCGTGGGAAGATGAATTTGGCCGGGGGCTCGATGCCGACGCCGATAGCCTGCTCGATGGCGAAGACGACAGCGAGAGTCGTGCTCCTTCAGCAGGCCGTGCTGCGGAGGCGGGCGGTGAGGATGGAACAGACGGAGATGACGACCGTCGCCGCCGTCGTCGTCGCCGAGGTCGTCGCGGCCGTCGGCCACGGGATGGGGACTCGGCAGAACGCTCAGCCGAATCACGGTCAGAGCGGGGGCCTCAGGATGAATCTGCGGTGGCAGATTCATTTGAGGGCGAGCCGCGAAGCCCTCGCGGAGATGAGGCAGCCGAGGGGAGCGATGCAGACGCTGAACCACGCCGCCGTCGTCGCCGTCGCCGCCGCCGTCGCAGTGCCAGTGATGAGGGCAGTGAGTCGGGGACTGAGCGGCCGGCACGGGCATCTGCAGAGGAATCGTCTGAGCCTCGGCGTCGTTCGTCGTCGCGTGGTGGACGCCGCCGGGATGATCGTCGTTCTGGTGATGCTGATGGACGTCGCCGCCGGGAAACCTTTTCCCGAGTAGGTGGTGGCCGAGACGAGGATGACGAGGGGCTTGAGTTTCTCGGCATGGATGAAGCGACAGGTGCCACAGACAAGCGGCGTGCGTCTGATGACGAACTGCTGGCAGAGAGTGGCCTCGACGAAGTCCGTGACGTACCGAGTTGGGTAGAGGCAATTGGCATCGTCATCGCCGGTAACATGGACAGCCGAAAGCAGCCGCCCCGCAGCTAAGGGTTGCCCTTG
>RGBY01000342.1 GCA_009919445.1 Planctomycetia bacterium | reverse complement strand
ACGACATCATCAACCTTGTAGCGGTCGGGAATGTCGCCAGTCCACGGGTCGTCCTGCATCTGCTTCAGGCCCAGCGCGATTCGCCGACGCTGCTGGTCAACCGACAGTACCTTGCACTCAATCTCTTGACCCTTTTCAACGACCTCGCTGGGGTGTGTCACCTTGCGAGTCCAAGACATGTCCGTGACATGGAGCAGGCCATCGATGCCTTCGTCGATCTCGATGAAGGCACCATAGTTGGTGAGGTTGCGAACCACGCCTTTGACGATTGCTCCAGGTGGGTAGTCGGCAGCCACTTTTTCCCAGGGGTTCTGCTGGGTTTGCTTCATGCCCAGCGAGATTTCCTGCTTGTCCTCGTTGATCGCCAGGACGACAACGTCCACCTCATCGCCGGGGGAAACCAATTCGCTGGGGTGGCTGACCCGCTTGGTCCAGCTCATTTCGCTGATGTGAACCAGCCCTTCGACACCGTCTTCCAGTTTGACGAAGGCGCCATAGCTCATCACGTTGACCACGGTGCCCTTGCAGACGGTGTCGACGGGGTATTTGTCTGCCACCTTGGCCCATGGGCTTGGAGTTCGCTGCTTCATGCCGAGAGCGATCTTCTCCCGCTCGCGGTCGATGTGCAGAACCTGAACCTCGATTTCTTGGTCGATCGCCACCATCTCGGTGGGATGGCCGATGCGGCCCCAGCTCATGTCGGTGATGTGCAGCAGGCCATCAATGCCACCAAGATCAACAAAGGCACCAAAGTCGGCAATGTTCTTGACGATCCCTCGGCGGACCTGGCCGACTTCGAGGGTCTCCATGAGCTGCTTCTTCCGCTCGGAGCGTTCCTGTTCGATGAGGGCCCGGCGTGAAACCACAATGTTGCGCCGGGCTTCGTCGATCTTCAGCACAAGGCACTGAATTGCCCGCCCGCAATAGTCGCCGATGTCGGCGGGCCGCCGAATATCGACCTGACTGGCTGGGAGAAAGACATTCACGCCGGAGATATCGACCAGCAGTCCACCCTTGATTTTGCGGAGCACAAAACCGGTGACGACGTCGTCTTCACGAACACTCGACATCACCCGCAGCCAGTCTTCGATACGACGAGCTTTTCGCTTCGAGAGAGTAATCAGGCCACGGTGCTCTTCGACGACATTTTCTTCAATGTCTTCCAGCAGCACCTTGACGAGATCGCCCACTGCTGGCTCTGGCTCTGACTCATCCCACTCGTTCCGCGGGATGTGCCCTTCACTCTTGTAGCCAACATCAACCAGTACAAACTCATCATCAACCCGCAGGATCTTTCCCTCGACCACGCTGTTAGTGGCCAGCGAAGCGGCCTGGCCAATGTCGTAGTCAGCCGTGTCGCTGCCTCCGAGTGCCAGTTCGATTTCCTGTTCGAGTTCGTCTCCTAAATCAAGTTCACGGATGAGATTGCGGTTGACCATGCGTGTGGGTTGTGGGGGGGTGAGAGGAATGAGTGCCGAGGCCTCAGCGAGGCCGTACCGGGTGTGACTCCGAAGTCGCAGAACGACCCGGAGGAAGTGCCAGAGTCTAACAGGCTTCCGGCACCGGAACAATTGAGCCGTCAGTTTGAACGGACTGGACGCCCGCAGTTGGGGCTGATTCCCCAGATTTCCCAATCGCGCCTGCGGACCATCCGCCTGCCGCTGGGGCCTGCTAGAGCCGATTGCTCAACTATGGCACCGAATCTTTTCCCTGGCGAATCCCGTCGATTTCTTTCCCGGCGAAGGCTGCTCGGCATGCCGCTGGCGGCAGCCTGGGGCGTGGCAGCGAGTCGTGCGGCCAGGGGTCAATTTGTGGAGGCTGGCGGTGACCTCCATTCACCCCAATTCGGGGCTGCCGGCACTCAGCGGTATCGAGTCGGCGTGCGGGTGGCCGCCCGCGGCGGCCGCTGCCGGGATATCTACGCCACGCTTCCGGTGCCGATGGATTGGCCTGAGCAGCAGGCCAGGATTGTTGATCAGGACACGAGTACCGACATTCGTCGTCTGCGGTTTCGTGAGACGCCTGGGGCGGCTCGGCAGATGATTGTGGAAATCTCGGATCTACCCGCCGCAGCCGAAGCTCACGCCATTCTCACCTTTGAACTGACGCGGCGAGCGATTCTGGCACCGCCTGAGACTGCTGGTTTGGTGCCGCCGGCGAAGAGTGACCGGCAACTCCGGCAATTTCTCAGTCCTAGCCCCTACATCGAAAGCCGGCATCCTGCCATTGTCAAACTCGCTCGGCAGACAGTTGCCGGGCTTCTGGGCTGGAAAAAGGTTGAGGCGATCTATGACGTTGTGCGGGAGCGGGTCGAGTATCGCAATGGTGAACTGAAGGGAGCGGCCAAGGCCCTGGCCGATGGCTGGGGAG
>RGBY01000341.1 GCA_009919445.1 Planctomycetia bacterium | reverse complement strand
GATAGCAGACACCCCGCCCGGCTAAGTTTTCCGCTGGAACGGTCACCCGCACCGGGCATGGCGCAGGCTGCTTTCAGCCAGCAGGCAGGGGCAGTACCATCAGTTCTCGGACTGAACGAACGTCGGAACGGAGATGCAATCGAGAAATGAGTGAGCCAGCGAGGATTGGTGTGGTCGGCATGGGAACGGTCGGCTCCGGTGTTGTTCGTGTTCTCCAACAGTCCGCAGACCATATCGAACGACAGGCCGGGCGTCCGATCGTAGTCGAGCACGCGACTGTTTCGGATCTCACCAAACCGCGATCCGTTGAACTGCCGCGCGACCGCCTCGGCACAGAGCTGGCCGCTATCGCCGACAACCCAGCAATTAGCATTGCCGCAATGCTTGTGGGCGGGCTCGAGCCAGCGCGCACCATGACGATTGAACTGCTCCGGAAGGGAAAGAACGTTGTGACGGCCAATAAGGCCCTCCTTGCCGAGCATGGCCCTGAGCTTTTTGCGGTCGCACAAGCGACAGGGCGGTCGGTTTCGTTCGAGGCAGCCATTGCCGGCGGGATCCCGATTGTCGCCGCGATCGCAGAATGCCTGGCTGCCAACCGCATCGAGTCGATTCGTGGCATTCTCAACGGGACTAGTAACTTCATCCTGACAAGGATGGAGGAAGATGGCAGCAACTATGCCGATGTCCTGGCCGTCGCACAGGCGGAAGGGTATGCCGAGGCCGATCCGACGATGGACGTTGACGGAACTGACGCCACTCAGAAGCTGGCGTTGCTGGCACACCTCGCCTTTGGAGTCTGGGTTCCCTGGGCAACGATCCCTCGCGTGGGGCTGGAGACAATCGATCAGGAACTGTTGCGGTTCGCTGATGAACTGGGCTATCGCATCAGGGTCGTCGCTGATGCCAGTCGCGAAGATGGCAAACTGGCGATGCGGGTGGGGCCAACGCTCGTCCGGAAGGGGACACCACTGGCCGAAACCCGCGGTGCCTTCAACGCCGTCAGCGTTGTGGGAGATGCGGTAGGGCCTCTGTTCTTTCACGGTCTGGGAGCAGGCGAATTGCCCACCGCCTCGGCAGTGGTTGCCGACATCATCGACACCGTGGTTGGCCGGGCTGCGATCACCTTTCGTACGACCGGCATGCTCGAGGCCGACACACCTGCTGCCTCCCTCACCGGGGGCAGCAGCAGCCGCTATCTCCTGCGGCTCCACGTCACCGACCGGCCTGGCGTGCTGGCCGATCTGACCAATGTGCTCGGCAGTGAGGGAATCTCGATCGCTTCGGTCATTCAGCACCAGACTGCGGCCGGCACTGCTGCGGTTCCGCTGGTGATCATGACGCACAGCTGTGAGGCAACCGCCATCGCCCGGGCGGTGGCTACGCTTGACCAGCAACCAGCCGTACAGGCAGCGACCAGTTGCCTGCCGGTGCTTGATGATTAGAGGGCGGCTGCCCCGCAAGAGAACCTAAAACAGCAAATCCCGAGCCAAGAAAACCCTGAACCAAGAAAACCTCAATCGATGAAGTACCTGATTATCATCCCTGACGGGGCGGCTGATGAGCCGCAGGATGAATTGGCTGGGCAGACCCCGCTGGCTGCCGCCGCTACTCCGGCGCTTGATGCCTTGGCCTCGCGTGGCGTTGTTGGGCAGACAAACCATGTGCCGGGCTCGCTCAACCCGGGCTCTGAGGTGGCCTGCATGAGCCTGATCGGCTACGACCCACTTGAGTTTTTTACTGGCAGGGCCCCCTTGGAGGCCGCCGCAAAGGGCATCGAACTGGGGCCAGATGACTGGGCCGTGCGTTGTAACCTGGTCACCATTGTGTCCGGCCCGGACGGCCCGGTGATGGCGGATTTTACTGCCGACCACATTTCGACTGCCGAAGCGACCAGCCTGCTGGAGGCGGCACAGGCTGGCCTGGCCCGCGATTTCCCCAGCCTCTCGGGGTGGCAATTCGCGCCGGGTGTGAGCTATCGAAATCTCTTGATCTATCGGGCAAACAACCAGGAGCCGACACCGCTAGCAGCAGATCTGAGGACAACGGCTCCGCACGATCGCGTCGGGCAGCCGATTGCTGATGCATTTCCACGGGGCACCGGCAGCCGGCTTCTCACGGAAATCATGGGCAAAAGCGAGTCCTGGCTGGCAAACCATCCGGTCAATCAGGCCCGGCAGGCAGCCGGCCAGGGGGTTGCCACGCACCTCTGGCTGTGGGGTGCCGGTCGGCGGCCCGCGTTCCCTCCGTTCCTTGAGCAGTACGGACTGACCGGAACGATGATCACAGCTGTTGATCTGCTCCGTGGCCTGGCCAATCTCGCTGGCTGGAGTTGCCGAGAGGTTGCAGGTGCCACGGGCTATCTTGATACCGACTACGCAGCTAAGGGCCGTGC
>RGBY01000035.1 GCA_009919445.1 Planctomycetia bacterium | reverse complement strand
GTCAAATACCTGCAGTCGTCGGAAACCCTTGCCGACTGATCGAATAAGTCAAACCAGAGCGGAAAGGGGACTATCGTGGTTTCAAACGCGCCCGGGCCAGAGTCAGCAACGAACACCATTCCGCCAGTCCTTCGCTGGACTTTCCCCATTGGCTTCATGGGGATCGGCCTCGTCTTCCTGCTCCTTGGCGGCTTCGAAATCCGTGAGGGACTGAAGACGCAAGACTGGATAGCAGCGTCAGGTAAAATCCTTCGCTCTGAAGTCGTGTCTGGCCGAAGCGGCCGCCCAGGAGCCATGCCCAAGTCAGGAGGTGGCCGTTCCTATAGCGTCGCCATTCGGTATCGCTACGAGGTGAGCGGCGCAACCTTTGAAGGGGACCGGGTGAGTTTTGGCAACCAAAGCTTCAAAAAAAGGCCCAAAGCACAAAAACTGAAAGATCAATACCCACGAGGAAAAGAGGTAGAAGTGTTTTATGATCCTGCCAATCCCAACAGCAGCGTCCTGCGGAAAGGGATTGGTCTCTCCTGGGTTGCTGTCTTACTCGGTACTCTCTTGTTTTCACTCGGGCTGGTTGCTCTGAAAACATTGGTTCTATCGGCCCGGCCTGCCCCAACAACTGTTGCTGACTCTGAGTGAACTCGAAGAAAACTCCTTACCCACAACTTCTCTGCCTGATGAACAACATTTTTATCCCCTTCCGCAAAAATTTTTCTCGCATGAACGTCACGTATCGCATCACACCATTTCTTAGCCTCCTTGTCGGCCTGTTCATGGCTGCCACCAGCCCGGCAACTGAGCCCGCTGCTGTCTGGGTGCATCTCTCCGCTGCTGACGGCAGGGTCATCATCAACCCGCCCGGGTTCGCTCCGTCGGCCGCCGCTGCGACCGCCTTCCTCCTCGTCGACGGGAAACACACCAGCATCAGCACCCGCGGAGGCGAACTGATCGGCCAGATCGAAACCACCTCTGGAAGCACCCCCTTCGGTGAAGCCGAGGTGACCAGTGGCACCTTTGGCGGGAAGGACTCACCCCTCAGCTTTACCCTCCGCCTCAAGCGACTCAAAAACCTGCGTGGCTTTACCCTTCAGGGTGTTGTCCATAACCGCAGCGGAGACGATGTCACGCTTCGGCACGTTGATCTACTTGACCAGTCTGCGGGTGACATCACCTCGCTGGCTTTAGATCCAGAATCGTGGCTCGTCACCCCATTAATGCAGGACACGAAAGCCACCTCACTTGCAGAAACCAATGGCAGTTTTAAGGAAGCGGTACTGCTGAGCGGGCCAGACGGCCGTAGCCTGCTTGCCGGTCCAGTTGGACCTGCCGAGGCCTACTGCCGCATTGAGGTTAAGGGAGGCAAACTCAAGGCCTATGCCGAGATGGACAACGTGCTCATCCGGGCTGGCGAAAGCCGCCGTACCGAAGAGATGCTCTTCTGCTTTGAGCCGATTCAGACAAGCCTCGCCCTCTGGACACGCTGGGTTGCAGTCACCCATCAGGCCAGGCTCCACCGCGGGCCGGTCTACGGCTGGTGCAGCTGGTATGACCGCACGACCAAGATCGACGAGGCCCACGTGCTCGGGGTCGTTCAGACCATCAAGGACAACCCCAACACCTACGGCAAGGGGATCATCCAGATTGACGATGGCTACCAGAAGATGGATGGCGACTGGTCAGGTAACGAAAAATTCCCTCGTGGCATGGCTGCCCTGGCAGCCGACATCCGCGAGGCCGGCTGCATTCCTGGCGTCTGGTTTGCACCGCTGATGATCAACCCGGAGCACCCCTGGGCCAAAACCCATCCCGAGGCCCTCCAGCGGGCAGCTGGTGGCCTCGAGCGATTCATGAACCCCAACCCGTTCCATCCGGCTGGAGCCCACTGGATCAGGCCCGATCACCCCGACTCAAAACGCTTTCTGTTTGACATTATTCATGACGCCCGCGAACGAGGCTATGGCTACATCAAGATTGATTTCAACGGCATCGGCAACCAGTTTGTTGATCCCACCAAAACACGCCTGCAGATCTTTCGCGAACTTTACACGCTCTATCGAGAGGCAGCCGGCGACGAGATGTACATCCTCTCGTGCCTGGGCCAGCCTACTCGTGGGGTGATCGGCTTCATCGACGCCGCTCGTGTCGGCCCCGATTCACACCCGGCTGGTTTTCCACACTGCCTTGACTCTGTCCTGCGGTTCCAGATCTACGACAACGTCTGGTGGCAGAACGACCCAGACGTTTCCTACCTCGACGTGAAACTGCCCAGCCGTCGCGTGGGCTACACCCCACAAGGTGAAGGCATGTGGCGGACCTGGCATGCCGTCAACGCGCTGGTTGGTGGCACGGCGATGATTAGCGAACCGCTGCAATTCGATGACGTGAAGGCAGTGGCCCGCAACTATGAAATCATGCGGCCGGGCTCCGCTGAGCCAGCTCACCTCCTGACGCTCGGCACGTCCGCCGACAACAGCATCTTTGGCTTTACCGCCAACCGGGCCTACGGCGATTTTGCCGTCTACAATCTCTACAATGCCGAAGAAGAAAAACGACACATCAACCTCAACTTCAGCAACACTGGCCTGCCGCGTGACAGAAGGTGTGCGGTCTATGACTTCTGGCAGGACAAGGTGATTGCCTTTACCACCGGCTCTTACAACACCGTCCCGCTAGACCAGTATTGTTCGGCTTTGGTGCGAATCACGCCACTGAGTGACGCTGGCCCGACGCTCGTGGGTTCAAACCTGCACCTGTCGATGGGTGCCACCGAAGTAGCCGACCTCCGCGTAAGCCCGACAGCAATCACCATCGATCTGAATCCGGCCGGTGCCCAGCAGGGCACGCTTACCCTGTTCAGCCAGCAACCTCTTGCCGCTAGCGACACCAGCAACTGCCAGATCGACAAGATCGAACCAGCCGGAGAAGACCTCTACCGTGTTCACCTCAGTGGCAGAAAGTGGAACCAGCCGCAATCGGTTACGCTCACCATAACCAGCCCGCAGTAAGATTGAAGTTCAACCGAACATAACTGTTCAGCAGCAGGGAGCTATCGTCCTGTGTACCACGCTGCGTATCGTAGCCGACCACTAGGCACTGACCACCAGAACACGAGATCTCCTGAGTGGCTGCATCGTTCCTCTTTTCCTTGGCACGCACCCGATGAAACCAATGATTCGCCTGCTTCTTCTCTGCCTTGCCCTCATCAGCTCCGCCGCCTACGGAGGGCAGCAGCCCAACATCATCTTCATCCTCACTGATGACCAGGGCTACGGCGACCTGGCCCGGCATGGCCATCCGCTCCTGAAGACTCCCCACACTGATCGGCTCCATGACGAGAGCGTGCGGTTTGACAATTTTTATGTGAGTCCTTCCTGTTCCCCCACCCGGGCAGCCCTGCTCACCGGCATGCACGAGTTTCGAAACGGCGTCACCCACACCCGTGCACCGCGGGAACATCTCTGGAAAGAAGCCGTGCTGCTCCCAGAAATCCTGAAAACCGCCGGCTACAGAACAGGCATGGTCGGCAAGTGGCATCTCGCCTGGGACGACAGCTACCACCCCCACCAGCGCGGCTTCGACTGGACAGTGCAGGGGGCGAAACACTTTGACCCCACCCTTGTCATTTACGATGGAGACAAAAAACCAAACCGAGTGCAAACCAAGGGCTTCCGCGAAGACATCTACTTTGACCAGGCCATGTCTTTCATTAAAGCCACCGGAGACCAGCCTTATTTCCTGTATCTGGCCACCTATTCGCCTCACGCGCCGCTGATGGCACCAGAGGAATACGTGGCTCCGTTCCGCGGCAAAGTGTCGGACGATGAGGCGACCTACCTCGGCATGATTGCCAACATCGATCACAACGTCGGCCGCCTGCTTACCTTTCTTGAAGAAAGCAACCGTGACCAAAACACAATTGTCATCTTCATGAACGACAACGGCGTAACCGCAGGACTTGACGTCTACAACGCCGACATGCGCGGCAGCAAATGCACGATCTGGGAGGGGGGCAGCCGGGCGATGTCATTCTGGCGGTGGCCGGGCAAATGGAAACCAAAACAGGTTGACGCCCTGACCGCCCATCTCGATGTTCTGCCCACACTCTGTGACCTTACGGGCGCTGCGATTCCCCCAGCCGTTGCCCAGCAACTAGAGGGCTTCAGCATGGTGCCGCTTCTGGAAGCAGAAGAGCCCGTCTCGTGGCATGACGAACGCTATCTGTTCCACCATGTTGCCCGCTGGCCCAGTGGCATGGCTGCCCAGCATAAGTATGCAATGGCGGGTGTACGGCAGGGCAAATACCTGCTGGTGATGCAGTGCCAGACGCTCCGCGGCGTTGAGCGAGGCAATACGTCGGCCAACTACACAGAAGAAAACGCTCAGTTTCATTGGGGCGTAACGCCGCCGGATCAATGGGTGCTGATTGATACCAAGGCCGACCCCGGCTGCCTCACAGACCTGGCCTCAAGCCAACCGGAACGGGTCAAGACGATGGCCGCGGCATACGATCAGTGGTGGGACGACGTCTACCCAGACATGGTTGCCCGAGGTGGCGAGTCGCCCCTGCATGAGGTCACCCAGTCAGGGCACGACACACCCGCGACCACGCGGCTCCGCCGTAGCCGGCAGGCTGCTCGCTGAATGCTCTCACCCAACCTGCTCTCTCAGCGACCCAGCCGATGATAGACGCGGCTGATCAGGCCTGTGGCGAGGGTTGGCGCCAGTCGTTTGAGCCGCCAGAGCCAACGGGCCTGCCGCCCCAGCACGAGATATCGCCGGCCAGCAAAGGTGGCGGCCAGGGCCCGCTCGGCGACGCGTTCAGATGTCCAGCCAGTGGCTTCCATTCGCCGCTGGGCCTCGCGTCGCTCTACTTTGCCCGTAAAGTGCCAACTGTTGAGCAGGCCTGAACGGAAAAATCCGGGGCAGGCAATGGTCACACTCGGCTGCCCCCGACACTCACCAGCAATCGCCTCAGCCAGGGCAATCACCCCGGCTTTGCTCGCAGAATAAGCCGCCATCGAGGGCGGCGCAAGCAGGCCGGCAATAGAGGCGACAGCCAGCAGACGACTCGGGCTTGTCTGCTGACGCAGTCGCGGCAAGAGGATCTCACAGCCGATGACGGTCCCCAGCAGGTTGGTCTCGATCACCCGCTGCCACTGGTCCATGGGCAGGGTTCCCACCTCACCAGTCGCGCCGACGCCGGCGGCGGTCACCACGAGATCAATGCTTGGCCATTCAGCCTGCAGTCTGTCAGCTAGCTGTTCCCAGCCAACGCGTTCCCGCACATCGAAAGGGAAGGGCAGGGTGACACCCCCAGCAGCCGCCACCGATTCTTGCAGTCCGGTAAAGTCAGCATCTGGCAGGTCAACTGCCGCAATGGTCCAGCCGCAGCCGGCAAGTTGCTGGCTGATCGCACGGCCGAGTCCACTGGCGGCCCCGGTGATGACTGCTCGACCGGCTAGAGGAATCGCCATAATGTTCGGCCGAGCAAAAAAGGGCAGCATGCCCAAAAAAGAGAGCGAGGGTGACGGGACTCGAACCCGCGGCCTCCAGCGTGACAGGCTGGCGCTCTAACCAACTGAGCTACACCCCCTTGATGTCCTGACTGGGAAACCAGCCGGAACAACCGATGGGCGGTGACGCCTCGCGGTCTGAACTATATCGCAGACACCCCAACCTCAAAAGACCACCCCGCTGTTTTTCGACCGAAAACGAACGGTGGGCCTTTGCCACGCTGTCGAAAAAGCCTTTCCCCTCGGGAGGCGTTGCCTTGCAGGCGAGAAAACCGCAGCGAGAAAGGGGCAACAGAATTGACCCCGGTCGGCGGGCGACATACGCTCAATTACCGCTGGCCACGAGCCGGGAGCAGGCACCCTCCTGCAACCGGTCATGCCTGCGGACAAAGCCAATACAGCCACGCCGCGGCCAGACACTTCCGCCGTCAAGGAACTGAGAGCAATGCCGCTTTTCGAAATCGAAACGGAAGCCCACATCATCATCTCTTGGGCTGAAGACGAGACAGCCGCCGGCGGCGTTGTCGCCGATGCCTACCCGCAAGAAAAAATCCTGCGACTCACCCGCCGTCCTCGCGACACCTGGGTTATCTCCAAGTCGGCCCTCGGCCTCGTCTCAAGCGTTCCAGGAGACGAACCGCTGCTCCCTTGCCACACCGCTCGAGACTGCCTTGCCAAGGCATCTGGCGACAAAGTGCATGCCATTCGCCTTTACATGCATGAAACTGGAGACGACCTCGATCGCGCCCGTAAGGTGATCGAGTCGAACATGGTGATGGGCTGGTAAGCCCAGCCTGAACACGAGCAGCGATTCGCTGCAGGCTGTGACTGCTGCCTCACACAGCGCCCGCCTCGTCAGGCTGCGTCCGCTTCGCTAGGGCTGCGACTGCCTCGGCATTCCGAGTTCCGCTTCAAACGAGGCCGGTGTGACCTGCTCATCCGCGGATGTCGCCGCAGTCGCCGGAACGGACAGTGGTGCCTCCGCGTAGATCGGCTGTGCAGCCCGGTAACTCGACGTACCCCCGGGCCGATAGCCTGGATCGGGACGTCGTGAGGTTGGTGGGGCAGGCAGTCCCTCTCCGATTGGCCCAGCCGGCTGCTCTGGCATGACAGCTGGCTCGGGAAAGCTTGTGGCTGCTGGAGTCGCGGCCGGTGGCGTGACAACCGGTGGCGGGGACTGCGTGTCAGGTGATCCGAATGCGGAGGCTGTCGTTCCACCATAGCGGCTTGCCGCTGGTGCCGTTCCGTACTGCCCGGCCTCTGCAGCAACTGGTGATGCTGCCGCTGCTGGGGGCGGACTGCCGTAGCGGCTCCCAAAGGCGGCGGTCGCCGACGCAGCAGTTGGCTGTGACTCGGCGACTCGCTGATCCGCAACAGCAGAAAACCGTCCGCTTGGCTGGCTACTCAGGTCGGCTGCCGGGCTGGTGACTCCCGGAGATGCCTGACTGAAACGACTCTGAGGCTGGCCATAGCCCGCAGTGGTATCGTTCGCCATGGTCGCCGCCGCAGGGAAGCCAGCAGCCGCCGAAGGCTGTGCAGGTGCGGCTGGCATCTGCTGATAGGGGCCAACCTGTGCTGCCGGAGCGGCAGTCGCTACTGCCGCTGTCGCCGCTGCCGGCTGCTCGGCCGGCACGGGCGTGCTGCCGTAGGTGACCGGTGTCTGAGGGGCAGCCGCTGCTACCTGACCGGCTGCCTCCGGCAGTGCCTCTTGCTGAAGGGCATAGCTTTCCGGAGTTGAAGTGGTCGGATAAGGCTTGGCTGTTGCCGAGGGCTTGGTTGTGTTGCCTTCAAACGGTGGTGCCTCAGCCAGCGTCGCTGGATCAGGGCCACCCATCCCCAGACCGAGCCATGACGAACTCATTGAAGAACCGGTTTTGCAGCCGGTGGCCAGTGCCGCCAGACAGACAAGGCAGGCAACCTGCGTCGCGCGGTGGCAGCCCCGGCCACGGTGGCTGGGCAACTGGGGGGTGTTGTGGACGCTATCAATCGTAGCTGGCAGAAACATCAATTCCTCTCCCGATCGAGGGGCAGTCAAGCGTGTGGAGCGGGGAATAGAAATTTCGTCGGCATCGTGTCAACGTCAGCCTTTGCCTCATTCGCCGTTATGCCCAAAAAAAACTGCCGGGCCACCCTCAAGCGGGCAACCCGGCAGAATAGACAAAACAGAGAAGGGCATCTTGGCCCGACGCAGCCTATTTGGCAGCAGCAAATCGCTTGGCGACAACGTCCCAATCGACCACGTTGTAGAACGCCGTCACGTAATCGGCCCGCCGATTCTGGTAGAGCAGGTAGTAGGCATGCTCCCAGACGTCGACTCCCAACAGTGGCGTGTTGCCGTGCATCAACGGGCTGTCCTGATTGGCCGTACTTTCCACCAGCAGTTTGCCCTGTGGATCAATCGACAGCCACGCCCAGCCGCTCCCGAAGCGTCCCATTGCAGCCTTGCTGAAGGTTTCCTGGAAATTGGCATAGTTGCCAAACACCGAACCGATCGCCGCCCCGAGTTCACCGGCCGGTTCACCACCCTTGCCAGCACCGAGCGACTCCCAGAAAAGCGTGTGGTTGGCATGCCCGCCGCCGTTATTCCGAACGGCAGTCCGAATGGCCTCAGGAACCTGCTCCAGATCACTAATCAGCTTGTCAACTGGTAGATCAGCAAGCGGGCTACCCTCAAGCGCCTTGTTGACGTTCGCGACATACGCAGCGTGATGCTTGTCGTGATGGATCTCCATCGTGCGGGCGTCAATATGCGGCTCAAGGGCATCAAATGCGTAGGACAGGGGGGGAAGCGTGTAGGCCATCGGGCATTCTCTCCTCGGGTGAGCGATTCAGAAACTGTGATCCGGAAACAACAGCGGCAGGGAGGCCGCGATAGCATCCTAGCAGACAGCAGCCCGACGTCCTCCTCTGCCAAGACCTGCTGGCGAACCCTGCCGGCTAGGCAGGTCGCAGCAGGGGTCGATTTTCTCGTGCGGCTACCCTCCAGGAGATGCCGATCGCTCAAGAATAAGTCTGGTATCGGCTGCCAAGGCTGGCGGCCCCGGGCGGCTTCCCTGTTCAAAAACCTGCGAGGAGACTCCTCACGTGAGCGGTATTTTCGGTGGCAAACAGCGACGCCAGCTGGCCACTGCTGGGGCTGCCGATCAGGAAAAACCGCTTCCGCAGCAAGTAACGGCGGCCCAGACCGGTCCCCGTTCTCAGATGCTGCCAGATGCCCAGCAGCATTTGGCCGCTCTGATCCCCACCCATGGCCTCACGCTCACCGGCATTGCCATCCTGCTGCTGCTGCTCACCAGCCTGGCTGTCGCCCCAGCCGTGGCGTGGGAAGGGTTTGGCTACGACCTTTTGCCGCCGAACGGCTCGTACGCCGCCAGTATCGGCATGCTTCGCCAATGCCTCGGGCTCCACACCCAGGCCACCCTGGCTGGCTGGCTGACGCAGGCGTTTCTATTCCTGGCCGCCGCGTCTGCAGCTGTTGTGCGTTCCCTCCAGCGGCATCGACGCGACAGCCCCAAGGCCCGTTACCGCGTCTGGGGCTGGCTGGCCGTCTTCTGGATTGCCGCTGCGGCCGCCACGGCGATGCCACTCGGGCCAGCCGTCGCCGCCGCGTTCCTCACCCTCACGGCTACGCCCTTTGGCCCCCAAGGGCTGGGCTGGTGGGTCGCCTGTGGCAGTGCCTCCATGCTGCTGACCGTGCCGCTGGCCGTCCTCCGCATGCGGGAGCGACTGCCGACCGCCTTACCGCTGGGGAGCGGGCTGCTGCTCTGGGCCGGTGCGACCGGCTGCATCTGGCAGACAGCCACCGACCCACGACTCCTGCTCGTGGCGAATGCGGCCTGGCTCGCCGGAAGCGGCCTGATTCTGCTGGCCATGCTGATGGCCGTTCGCAGCAGCCTGCGAGAGATTCACGGTCTCTGCCGGCCCGCAACAGTCCGAACGAAAAAGCCAAAAGCAGCCAAGTCCAGGGCAGTCCGCCAGCCCGCCAGCGACGCCGGTGCCACGTCCGCCCCGGCTTCGCCTGCAGAAGCAGAACCCGCTCATGACGAAGCGGCGATCGACTTTCAAGAAGTTCATGAACACGCTGACGAGTCGGCTGCAAACGAGGACGGTGAGGCCGACACCTTCGACGAGGCGACACCTCGTCGGCTCTCCAAATCAGAACGCCGACGGCTCCGCAAACTCTCACGACGCGGCCAGGCCGCCTGAGTACCACCAGCCCTTTGACGAACTGCGGCTGGTTGCCGATAGTGCTGACGGAGGTATCCCGTGACTGTACGCACCCGTTTCGCTCCCAGCCCGACTGGCTATCTACATATTGGTGGTGTCCGCACCGCGCTGTTTAACTGGCTGTTTGCCCGCCGGCATGGCGGCCAGTTCATTTTGCGAATTGATGACACCGACGAGGTCCGTAACCTCGATGCCGCCCTCGACCCCATCCTGCAGGGCTTAGCTTGGCTGGGCATCGACTGGGACGAGGGCCCGGGCAAGGGTGGATCAGTCGGCCCCTACTTCCAATCAGAACGCTCCGACCGCTACCGGGCGGCGGCAGAGCAACTGCTGGCCTCAGGGCACGCCTACCGCGACTTTGCCACGCCAGATGAACTCGATGCTGAACGGAAGGAGGCTCAGGCGGCCGGCCGCCCGTTCCTCTACAGCCGGAAATTCGCAGCCTTTGACGACGCCACTGCCGAGCGGTTTCAGGCCGAGGGCCGACGAGCCGTGGTGCGGCTCAAGATGCCCCGTGAAGGCAGTCTGGTTCTTGAAGACGCCGTCCGCGGCCGGGTGGAGTTTGCCTGGGAACGCGAGCAAGATCATGTGATCCAGCGGGCAGACGGAAGCTGCCTCTACCATCTGGCAACAGTGGTGGATGATCACGACATGCAGATCAGTCACATCATTCGCGCAGAGGAACACCTTTCGAACACACCCCGCCAGGCATTCATCGCCCAGAGCCTCGGTTACCCCCTTCCGACTTATGCCCATCTGCCGCTAGTGGCTGAACCGGGAAGCCGCACCAAACTGAGCAAGCGCCGAGTTTTTCAGCCGCGAACAACTGATTGAGAACTTCTCACTGGAACGAGTTAACTCGTCTCCAGCCAGTTTTGACCCAAAAAAGCTCTGGGCCGTTCAAGACCATTACATGCAGCAACTGACTACGGCTGAGAAACTCGAGTTGATGCTGCCCTATCTCATCAAGGCTGGGCTGGTCAGCGAACCGGTCTCGGCTGAGGTGCGGCAGACCGTCACCCAGGTGATCGAAGCCTCGGGCGACCGCCTCAAGGTAGCCGGTGACATTCTCACCTATGCCGACTTTTTCCTGGTTGACGAACCGGTGCTTGACCCCGATGCCGTGGCCAAGCGGCTGGCCACTCCAGGCACAAAAGAACTGCTGGCGGCCTTCACCGACAGGCTGGCGACGGCCGAGCCCTATTCAACTGAACAGTTGGAACTGGCCCTCAAGGAGGTCGTGGAGGCGGCCGGCAAAAAGGTTGGTGATCTCATTCATGCCGTGCGTGTTGCTGCGACGGGCACGACCGTTGGGCCGGGGCTCTATGACTGTCTGGTTATTCTCGGCCGCGACCGGGCTCTGGCCCGGCTCCGACGCGGCCTGACGCATTGCGAGTGAGCCTGTGAACGAACCGGTAGACGTTTGCACCGGTGAGCAGGTAGAGTCAGCGGTTCGGTTCGCTGGTTGTCCCGCTTAGGGACCTCAGGCCAGGCGAACGCGAACAGAGATTCTCAAACCTCAGTTTTCAAACCATAGTTTTGAAGGAGACACGGATGCCGTTGCTGGTTGTCGGAAGTTTGGCCCTGGACTGCGTAGAAACCCCAACCGACAAACGGGACGACGTTCTGGGAGGATCTGCTGTCTTTTTCTCCTACGCCGCCAGTTTCTTCTCTCCCGTGCGGATGATCGGCGCCGTTGGTGAAGATTGGCCAGCGGAGCACACGGCCCTGCTGGAAGAGAAGGGCATCGACACCTCGGGCCTGCAGACGATTCCCGGCGGCAAGACGTTCCGCTGGCGAGGACGATATCTGCCCAACATGAATGACCGCGAGACAATTGAGGTGCACCTCAATGTTCTCGATCAGTTTCAGCCCAAACTGGGAACTGCCCATCGCGACTGCCGTTTCCTGTTTCTTGGCAATGCCTCGCCAACCGTCCAACTCAACGTGCTCGATCAGGCCGAGAAGGCCGAACTGACCGTGGCCGACACCATGGATCTTTGGATTAACATCCAGCGGGACGAACTGGGCGAACTCCTCAAGCGGATTGATGGTCTGGTGCTCAACGATGCCGAAGCAAAACTACTCGCCCAAGATGAAAACCTTGTGCGGGCAGGCCATGCAGTCCGTGAGATGGGTCCAAAATTTGTCGTGATCAAGAAAGGCGAGCACGGCGCGATGTTCTTCAGTGAACACGAGATGTACGTCATGCCGGCCTACCCGACAGAAAAGGTGCTTGACCCGACGGGCGCCGGCGACAGCTTTGCCGGCGGCATGATGGGGCATCTCGCCTCCCTGGGCCGCTTCGACCCACAGGCACTTAAAGAGGCCCTCGCCTACGGTGTCGTCACCGCCAGCTTCACGGTCGAAGACTTCAGCCTCGATCAACTGGAAAAACTCGACCGCTCAATGGTCGACCGGCGACTGCAGGAATACCGGCAGATGCTGTCGTTCTGAGAACGGACGGCAACTTCTTGCAACAACAGGCAGAGGGAGGTGCGACCATGCAGAACCCGCTCAACCGCAACCTGTTTGTCATCAAAGAACACGTTGGCCTTTTTAAGGCCGCCAACAACTACGACGTCTTTGATGCCCAGACAGGGGAGGTCGTGCTGCACTGCCGTGAAGAACGACTCGGCTTCTTCACCAAGCTACTCCGGTTCACAGACTACAAACGGATGACTCCGTTCCATATCGACATTCGCACACCTGAAGGAAATCAGGTGCTGAGTGTTCGCCGAGGATCAGTCCTCCTCCGCTCGCATGTCACTGTCAAAGACAGCCAAGACAGGCACATCGGTGGCTTTCGACAAAAGTTGCTTTCGATCGGGGGTGCCTTTCGTGTTATGGACCAGCATGACGAGGAGCTTTGCCTCCTCAAAGGCACTTGGACGAGTTGGGAGTTTGATTTCATCGCCGGCGAGACAGTTTTGGCAAAAGTGCGAAAAAAGTGGTCTGATCTCGGCCGAGAGATATTCACAACCGCAGACAATTACGTCCTCGAAATCTCTGAAACCGTTCCACCTGACCATCCTGTTCGCCAGCTCATCATGGCGGCTGTCTTCTGCATTGATATGGTCTTGAAGGAGTAGCGACGCGGCCAGTGGCAAAAGGACCTTTCCTTGGGTCTATTCTTGAGCCGCTTCTTGCGTCTTTTCTTCAGCGGGCGTCACCGAGCATTTCGCCGCTGGGCAAACAGCCAGTCGAACAGGCCCGGCTCAACCATGGCAGAATCCCACGAGTTATGCCCGATGAGGTGATACTCGGTGTACTGAGGCTCTCCACCAGCTTCTCGTAGTGCTGCAACCATGTTCCGTGATCGCTCCGGACTGACAACCTGATCGCACTCTCCATGGAACGCCCAAATCGGCACCTCGGCCATCCTGGACGCGGCGGCCTCATCGCCGCCGCCGCAGATCGGAACTGCTGCGGCAAAACGATCGGGGAACCGACCGATCAGATCCCAGGTGCCATAGCCACCCATCGATAACCCGATGAGGTAGATGCGGTCAGCATCGATCCGAAACCGCTGCTCGACCGAGTCGAGAGCCTCCAGGGCCAACTGTAGCGGCAGCGAGGGCATTGCCGTCATGCGGTGACTGCTGGCAGACCACCTCACGTCTGCCCACTTCTGCCCCTCTGGACACTGAGGAGCGAGCACAAAGCAGGGCTGGCCGTGTCGCAGGTCGTCCTCGAGAAATCGGCTCGTGCAATGGAGCAGTTGCGCCTCGTTGTCATCACCCCGTTCACCGGCGCCGTGCAGAAACAGCACCAGCGGATAGCGTTCCTTACCCTCAGTTTGATACCCGGCTGGCTCGAGAAGCCGACACGGCAACTGCTTTCCCTTGGCCCCTTCGGGCACGAATACCTCATACAGTGAATCGGCCATGAGTGGATCGCCAAGCATGAGTAGACTCACAAAGAAGGTGACAAAAATGAGAAACGGACGAACAGCATGCATGGCGAGACCTGATTCCCCTGACACCCTTATAATCCCATTTTGGGATTCACCTTCAAGTAGCGATGCAACAACTACAGTCGGGCGATGCCCAATCACTCGGCCATCACTCAAATTGTACTACTGAAAGCATCCTTCGCCACGATCCTGTTTTTCAAGATCGTGTTGCTAGGCAAGGGGCTACTCGTAGATCGGGAGGAACGTGCCAAAGGCCTGTTCACAAAACACACCGGGGTCGTTGTACCGTCGATCTTCATTAAGGCTGCTGATTGCGGCCATCGCCGCAGCGCTGAGTGCAAAGTCAAACACGGAAAGATTTTCCACCAGTCTCTCGGGCCTCGATGTCTTCGGAATCACTGCCGTGCCTCGCTGAACACCCCAACGAAGTAGCAACTGTGCTGGTGTACGATTCATTGCCCGAGCAATCTCCACAATTGCCGGGTGGGCAAGCAGACTCTCCGATTCTTTTGCCATCCCCAGCGGCACATACGAAGGAGCTTGCTCCATCGCCTGCCAGGTCTCGGCCTGCGGTACTGCTACCGGCCGCATCGCGGGTGTATCAGCGTTAGGGTCAAAAAACCAGCCAGGCGGATAGCGAGTTTCCGGGGCAACATAAGCCAGTGCTATGGGGAAGTGAACAAGGTAGCAGTCCAGATAATCAAGCCGCAGATCACGCAGGGTTCGCTCCAGAGCAGGGCGGACATGCTCCGGGGCGTGGTAGGTGTTCCAGAGCTTCGATGTCACCCACAATTCGTCACGACGGCAAAGCCCGGCTGCCAGCGCCCGTTCGATCCCCAATCCCGCCTCGGCCTCATTTCCGTAGTCACAGGCACTGTCGAGGTGGCGATACCCACAGCCCACTGCTTTCTCGATGAGCCCGCCAACCACGTCGGCGTCAATCTTCCAAAGCCCAAGACCGACAGCCGGAAGAGACTGTTCAGCGACACCAGATGCCGCTGGC
>RGBY01000340.1 GCA_009919445.1 Planctomycetia bacterium | reverse complement strand
CCGCTTCGCCTGGTCGACGCGAAGGCCGGCAAACGTCTTCTTCCAGCGATAATACGTCTGCTCGGTCACAACGATTTTCTTGACGGGTTCTGCGATCGTCTTACCTCGAGCAACCTCAACTTCCACCTTACGAAGTTTCGGAATAATCTGCTCCGCCGTCTCTCGCTTGCCTCATGGCGTTGCTGCGCTCCCTTGGTTGCGACCACATGGGCATTCTCGCTCAAAATGTGGCCTCGGCTAAGGGGGGCGGGTCACACGGAGAGTTGCAGAGCCGTCGATAAATTGGCAACCCCATGACAACGATTGGCGACCTGCCACAATTGCGTTACTGTCCTCGGTGACAGACTCATGGTTTCAGCTAGAAGCATCACCATGGCATGATCGACCCAGCCAATATGCTGCCGAAGATCAATTCGGTCAAGCGGGCGGGGGACAGCACTCCATAGATAGCCGTCGCCAGAAAGGCCGCAAGCAGCAGGATTGGGGATCTTCTTTCGCCGAACTCCCGTACTCTTGTAGATAGCTTGGGTAGTGAGCGGGGCGACTGTGTGCTGGCAGCCTCCGGGAGAGAGAATAATCACTGGCCTCGCTTTTTTGTCGAGGCTGCTGTCGTTATAGAAGTTTCTTAGAGCACCAACCACTACTTCACCAACCGCATGTTCAATTTTGAAATCCTTCTGCCAGCCCTTGAATTTTTCAACCGATCGGACGTTGCGGCCGCAGACAGCGGTGAAGGCGTTGATCATCTCCGGCGGGGTGCAGGTGTCGAGAGCGGGCTTGGCGGTACGGGTTGAGGGACGGTGGAGGCGATAGTTGAGCATAGGTTGGTCCTTTGAAGGGAAACGAAAATCAGATGCCTATTCCCCCAGACAGCGATGAGCTCACATTCGGCTCACCCAGGGAATAACTCTCTGTCCCTAACCATCTCGCACTCAATTTTTTAAAAATTTTTGTGAGCTAAGTAAACAACCCTGCCGACGTCGGATGCGCCGTAATTGAGCCTATATTTACAGTGGTTTGCATTGCACACCTGCCAAGGCAGACCCCCCTGCAAGGTGGGTTGAGTTGCGGGCAAAACCACGCGATTGACCAGATGACCGTGTCTTAGACGATTCCACTGTCAACGCGGACAACGCAAACGTTCCTCGAGGGCAGTCGCCCGGCGGATTTTGGTGGCGATGGCCTCCTTGATCACCTCGGGCGAGCCAACCACGGTTACCTTGTGGCGGGCCCGGGTGACGCCGGTGTAAAGCAGCTCACGGGTGACAATTCGGCTGGCCCGCTCTGGCAAGACCACGACCGCATGGCCATATTCCGAGCCCTGACTCTTGTGAATGGTCAAAGCATGAACGGTGGCGATGTCCTCCAGCCGAGCCACCGGCAGCCTGAGAGGCTTGCCAGAGGTATTGACCGTGCCAAAGACCGCCGTTCGGTGATCATTGTCTGACATCACCACACCGACGTCCCCGTTGGCCAGCCGCAGGGCCCGGTTGTTGCGGGTCACCATCACCGGCCGGCCGGTGTACCAGGGGAAGCCCGGCCGAAGGTCGAGCTGCCGCTCGACCCGTGAATTCCAGCCGCTGACGCCCATCTGGCCCTGCCGATGCCCGCAGAGCACCTGCAGCTGTGCCTGGGTGGCCAAGACGGCCGCAGCGTCAGCACTCCGGGCCTGGGTACGGACTTCACGGGCGTGACTTCCCACCTCGTCGATAAGTGCATCAAGTTGCTGCTTGTTGGCTGGATCGACCCAGGCCACGGGGCCGTCGCCAGCCTCAAGGAGGGCGACGGCTGCTTCAGCATCGCCGGCCCGGATGGCTGCGCCGAGTTTGAGAATGGTCTCCGATTCGGTGCGGTGGCACTTGGTGAGCGTGGTGATGCAGGCGTGCAGCGGGTGGTCGGTACACTCCGGCGACGCAAAGGTCGCCAGATCACCCAGCACCGTGCCAGCGTCGACGCTGGCCAACTGGTCGGGATCACCCACAAGCATGATCTCAGCATCCTGCCGAACCGCCGCCAGCAGATGATGCATCATGCTACTGGAAAGCATCGAGGCCTCATCGACAATCACCAATGCATATGGCAGCGGATTACCGGCGTGATACTCATACTGCTCCCGGCGGCCGGGGCGATAGCCCAGCAGTTTGTGGACGGTGGTCGGCTTAAGCTGGTTGATTCGGGTCATTACTTCGGCCGCTGCCTTGACCGCGTTGCCCTGACAGGCCTGCTGCAACGCCTCTGCCATCCGAGCCGCCGCCTTGCCGGTCGGGGCCGCCAGGGCGACGGCCAGTTCGCGGCCCGCGGCCTCGGCGTCTGTAAAGCGTTGCACCAGGTCTTGCGTGACTTTCGTCGTCTTTCCGGTGCCCGGCCCGCCCAGCAGAATCTTGATTCTGTCCTGTGCTG
>RGBY01000339.1 GCA_009919445.1 Planctomycetia bacterium | reverse complement strand
GGGAAACAGACGGTGCTTGGCTTGGCTACCGGCAGCACGCCGGTAGCGGTCTACGACGAACTCATTCGACTGCACCAGGAAGAGGGGCTCTCCTTCTCGAACGTCACCAGCTTCAATCTTGATGAGTACTGGCCGATGGATCCCACGGCCTTGCAGAGTTACCACCGCTTCATGCGGGAGCATCTCTTTGATCACATCGATATTCTCGAAGAAAACGTCCATATTCCCGACGGGCAACTTGCTCGTGAAGATGTTGCAGAAGCCTGCCGTCAATACGAGGAGGCAATCAAGGATGCCGGTGGCATCGACCTCCAGATTCTTGGCATCGGCCGTACGGGCCATATCGGCTTCAACGAGCCAGGGAGCAGCCTCGAGAGCAGAACCCGACTGATTACTCTCGATAGCGTGACCCGTTCAGATGCCGCCAGTGATTTCTTCGGCGAATGGAATGTGCCTCGCCAAGCGATCACGATGGGCGTGGGGTCGATTCTTGACGCCAGGCGGGTGGTGTTGTTGGCCTTTGGTGAACACAAATCGCCGATTGTTCGGCAGGCCGTCGAACTTGCACCCAGCAACCATGTGTCGGCGAGTTCTCTTCAGCAGCACCCCGATGCAAAGTTCATTCTCGATCGGGCCGCGGCCGCACGGCTCACGCGGTTCGAGTCACCATGGCTTGTTGGGCCACTCGACACCATGGGGCTCGAGTGGACAGCCGAACTCACCCGCAAGGCAGTGATCTGGCTGGCACTGAAACTTGGCAAACCCATCTTGAAACTGACTGACGAAGATTACAACGAAAACGGACTCCAAGACCTGCTTTCGAAACGCGGCCGAGCCTACGATATCAATGTCGACATCTTCCGCACCATGCAGGACACCATCACTGGCTGGCCAGGGGGCAAACCAGATGAACCACGACGGATCCGGGGGCTCCCAGGAAATGGCGATGCACCGACGTTTCCCAAGCGTGTCGTTGTCTTCAGCCCCCACCCCGATGACGACGTAATCAGCATGGGAGGCACGTTTATCCGGCTCTGTGAGCAGGGTCATGAGGTTCATGTTGCCTACCAGACAAGCGGCAATATCGCAGTCTGGGACGAAACCGCAGATGCCCACGTCGATTTTGTTGAAGCCTTCTGTAAGGCTTTTGGAGTTGGCACCAAAACGACCGAGATTGCTGACAAAATCCGCACATTCTTGCGAACCAAAGAGGCGGGCGCAGTCGACATTCCTGAACTCCAGCAGGTGAAAGGACTGATCCGACGAACCGAAGCCCGCGCCGGCGCCCGCTACTCAGGGGTCAAGCCTGATCGAATTCACTTTCTCGACCTACCCTTCTATGAAACTGGGCGAGTCCGCAAAAAGCCGATCGGTCCTGATGATATTCGCATCACCGCCGACCTACTCGATGCGGTGAAACCGCATCAGATCTACGCGGCTGGTGATCTCTCTGACCCCCACGGCACCCATCGTGTCTGCCTTGCATCAGTCTTCCAAGCACTCGATTCCCTTGCTGATCGCGACTGGGTCCGTGACTGCGAGGTCTGGCTCTATCGAGGCGCCTGGCAAGAATGGGAGCCACACGAAATTGACATGGCAGTCCCGCTAGCAGCCGATGAGGTTGAGCGAAAACGAATGGCGATCTTCAAGCACGAAAGCCAAAAAGATCGGGCTCTATTTCCGGGACCGACTGACCCTCGTGAATTCTGGCAGCGAGCCGAAGACCGCAACCGAGAAACGGCGAACGTGTATGATCGGCTAGGACTTCCAGAGTACGAAGCCCTTGAAGGGTTCGTGCTGCACCGCCGGGAAACTCCCTAGGCCAAGAATAGCGGGAAGACGCAGGCTCTACGAACAGCACCAGGCCTTCAGTGAGAGCCTGGTGCGGCTGACGAACACGCGTAGACGACTCGTGCCACCCCAGTGTGGATCATAAGACAATAAAAAACGGTGTGGGGTTGATGGTGATCTCAAGCCTCCGCACCTGAGTGATGATAGTGCTGCCAGAGCGCCTGGGTTCCTGCGTCACTCTGGCCGGCTGCGGCCAAGGCCTCGTAGAGCCTTTCCGCAACTGCGAGGCCTGGCAAATCAATTGCTGCTGCCTCAGCCTCTTCTCGCGCCAGATAAATATCCTTCACCAGGTGCTTGATCAGAAATCCAGGTGCGTCATCGCCTGCCAGTGCCCGTGGAGCGAGATGTGACATCGCCCAACTACCGGCAGCACCACCACTGATCACCTGCTGCACAAGCACCGGATCAAGCCCCTCGGCTTTGGCGGCAGCCAAGGCCTCGCACCAGGCCACCATGCCGACCGCCACCGCGATCTGGTTCGCGAGTTTACACCGCTGGCCACTGCCTGCAGGCCCTAGCCGTGTCACGGTTTTGCCCAGCAGATCGAGC
>RGBY01000338.1 GCA_009919445.1 Planctomycetia bacterium | reverse complement strand
CGGTCAAGAACTGACGCTCTACAAAGAGACAGGCTGTCCAAACTGCATGGATACCGGCTATCGGGGCCGCACAGGCATCCATGAACTTCTTGTCTTTAACAATGAGATTCGTGACCTGCTCGTTGGACGACCGTCCATCCAAGACATCCGTAACGCTGGTCGAAAGGCTGGCATGAAGACGCTGAAGCAGTCGGGACTGCAGAAGGCGGTTGCAGGCATCACCAGCCTCAACGAGGTCATGCGAGTGGCCAAATAGGCCAGCTAGCAGATAGCACGTAGCAAAAAGAACTTAGGCAAAAGAATATCGATAGTGTCGAGGCGTCAGACGCCGGTATTTCTCAGGAACGTGATATGATTCTTCCTCTCGCTGGATTCATGCAAACGCTGGCTGACCTCGCTGTGATTGGCGTGGTTCTCGGCTTGGCCGCCTACGGTGCGACCAGCGGCCTTTTCATCGGAACGCTCATCGGCATGCAGGCACTTGCCGCAGTTATCGCGGCGGTTGGCTTCACTGAACCATTGGCAGGCCTGCTTGTCTCGCTTGACATGCCCCCGCTCTACGCCTTCCCTGTAGCATTTGGCCTGCTGGCTGTGGGTGTTGCCGTGGCCACGAGATTGCTGATCGGTCGCTACGTGCCGACAGATGCCGTCGGTTTTCCTCCCTTGATCGACAAGGTGGGAGGAGCCTTGACCGGCGGTGTTGCAGGCTTGGTGACGGCAGGCGGCCTGCTTATTGCCTTGTCTATTCTGCCACTCCCGGCCAGCCTGCAAGTAGATGCCGCACAATTGCGGTTCGATCCGGGCCAGGGGATGCTGAAAACATTTGCCCGCATTGTCGAGCCAGAGGCCGACCAACGAAAACGGCTGCTTAATGGAGATGATTGGGAGATAGTCGGCATGACTGACGACGGGAAGCCAGCTTACCCCGAGAAGCCAGTTCCGCCCGAATCTGATACCACAGCCTCTACCGATGCACAGAAAGTTGAGTGGGTTCCGCCTCCCACGAAAATCTGGAGTGAGCCTTACGCCGACACCAACAACAATGACCTACGAGGAGATGACGAGGTCTATCTGGATGTGAATGGGGACGGACAATTTAGCCCCTATGCGATTCGGCAACCACAGATTATCGGCGATCCCGTACGATTCGTAGGCCTACTTGATCGCTACCGACTTCACCAGTGGAAACGCTGGCACATCACGGAAGCAACCTGGGATGATCTCTATCCACCAGGGTCTGCCAGCGACGAAGAAGCCAGCGATGATGAAGCCAGTGATGACAGCCCGCAAGGTGCCGACGAGGCCAACTGAGAAGCCGGCCTAAGAGGCCGACTCTCCAACCGTGCCAGCCAGCACCTCGGCCAGATGAACCGTACGGAGACGCTCGCCAGACTCCCGCTGGCAGCCCTGTCGCGACATCCAGCCATCCAGCTGCAACTGGCAACTCGGGTCACTCGAGGGTCACTCGAGACGACGTAATCACAGGCCGTGCGGGCGAGTGAACTACCCTTCACCTCGGCCATGGCTGTCGAGATCATCGGGAACTTGACGCTGAAAAGCCCACCAAAACCGCAGCAGCTTTCTGGCTCATCACATTCAATCAGTTCCAGATCTTTTACTGCCTTCAGCAGCTGCCTGGGCTCATCCCGCACGCCAAGTTCTCGCAGGCCGTGGCAGCCATCATGGTAGGTCACCCGATAGGGAAAGCGGGCACCGACATCGGTCACACCGAGCTTCTTGACGAGGAACTCTCCAAACTCAAAGGTCTTGGCTGCAAGGTCAAGCGCAGCCGTCTCGTGTGGCGTACCCTCGAGAAGTTGGGGATAGAACACCCGCATCATCGCCACACAAGAACCACTCGGCCCGACAACCGCTTCGGCATCGGCAAACACCTCAACCGCCCGGATTGCCACAGCTCGGGCCTCATCCCAGTACCCGGCATTAAAGCTGGGCTGCCCACAACAGGTCTGGGCTTCACGAAACGAACAGCTGTGTCCCAACCGTTCCAGCACGGTTGCCACCGCCAGACCGACACGAGGTGCCATCTGATCAACGAAGCAGGGAATAAAGAGATCGACATTCATGCAACATAGTGTAGCTGGGCAAGTCAGCCGATACAGGCTGGCAATTTCCACACCTGCTCTCGGTCTCGTTTTGGCTTCGTGTCAGCCTCGTGACGGAAAGCGTTCAACGCTTCCCTTCGATCGCCCGCACCATCGCCGCCCCCATGTCGGCAGGGCTCTCAGCGATCTCAATGCCGGCATCACGCAGGGCCTCAAGTTTTGCCTCAGCCGTGCCCTTACCGCCGGAAATAATCGCACCGGCATGGCCCATCCGTTTGCCTGGTGGGGCGGTCCGGCCTGCAATGAAGGCTGCGACTGGCTTCGTCACATGCTCCTT
>RGBY01000337.1 GCA_009919445.1 Planctomycetia bacterium | reverse complement strand
GGACTACTTCTTGGCCTCGTCTTCATCAGCCTTTGCCTTCTTTTTCTTCTTCATCGTGATCTTATAGACCCGGACCTTCGGCAAGCCCAGCGGGCTTTGGCCATCCTGCCACTTCTCAAGTTCTTTGAGCTTGGTGATCCGCTCAGCGCGGCTGAGGACACCACGGCTGCCGCCGCCACCTTTGCGAACCCGGAGACTTTTGTTCATCGTCATGGCAGAAGTTCCTCTGATGCTGACTGCCCGTGAAGCGGGCACCGCAGAAGGCCGAACGCCTTCCTGCGAAAGCCCAAGTGTAAAGGACGCCCGGACCGCTGCAAGGCCTGTCTTTCAGGTGAGACGGGCAGTTTTCCGCAAAAAGACCTCCATCGACTCAGGCCGGTCATCTGGTTCAGGCCGGAGGCACTCCATGATCGAATCAGCCAGTTTGTCGGGGATTTCTGCTGCCCGCTCACGAACATCAGGGGCTGGTGTGTCATGGGCCAGCGCGGCACGGGCATTTCCTCCTGGCCAGGGGAGAAGCCCACAGCAGATTTCGTAGGCAGACACGCCAAACGAAAAGATGTCGAGCCGACGATCAGACTGGCGGCGGCGGATAACCTCAGGCGACATATAGTTTGGCGTCCCGCTCCGATTGCCTGGTCGGAGGAAGGCGGGGCTGTCGGGAACGGTAAGGCCAAAGTCAAACAGGGTCACCCGACCGCTGCCATCAATCATCAGGTTGCGGGGGCAAATGTCACGATGGACAAAGCCAGCTTGGTGAACGGTTTGCACACCGGCAGCAAGCTGACGAATGATCAAAATCCGCTCATCGAGTGAAAGCGGTTCATCCCGTTTCAGCCGGAGGTGGACGAGGACCCCCTCGAGAAACTCCTGCAGGATGTACTGCCCCCCGTCGTGAGTCAGTCCACACTCATGCGTGGTCACCACGTGGTCACCCCGAATCTGCAGGCTGATCTCCCCTTCACTCGGTTTCTTCAGTCCCTTGAAGCGGGCCTCTATCGGCGCCAGTTTGGCAATGTCGGGAAGTTTCAGCCCATAGATGTTGCCAGTCTCTTTTTCGCGGACCTTGAAGAACTGCGACATGGTGCCGGCGAGGCCTTTACCAAGCGGTTCAAATCGCTGCCAGACATGGAGTTTGGGAGGGCCGCCGAACGAGAAGAGCGGGGCCAAAAGGCTGCGAAAATTCATAGGTGACGAAGGCGACGAGAAGGACGAAGAGCGAATAGTCTTGGGCCAGCAAGGCTCACTGCTTGAGGGCCGAGATCTCCGCGTGTGCCTTGGCGAGTTCCTGCTCCAGACGCGGGATCTCAGCCGGGTCGTCAGGCTGCTTTTTGGCGGCCGCCAAGAGTTGCTGCAACTTGGCAATTTTCTGCTGCAGCACGTCGATTCTTTTTTTGGTTTTCTTGTCCATGCGATCGCCTGGGAACGAGGCTGGTCTGATTACTCGGCTTGCTCTGCTGCATTCGCCGGCTCTGCGTCAACCGGCTCTGCGGGAGTGGATGCAGGTGAGGTTTCGGAATCTGTTGCGGGCCCTGCCGAGTCGTCGCCTCGGAAGGCTGAGCCGGCCTGCGAGTCTTCGTAGCGGTCTTCGGCGGCGGCCTGATCTGGTGTCATGACTTCCATGGCAACGCCGGGATCGGCAGTGGCCGATGCCGCTGGCCCTGTGTGCAGATTCCGCAGCCAGCCAGAGAGCATGATGATCGCAACGGCAAAGCCGAGCGTGACCCCCAGCCAGCGTGCCCGGTCACGTCGCAGCCAGGCCGTGCCGCCACTGCGGCCAACCAGGCCACTTGACAGGTAAAAGACAGCCAGCGCCAACAGGAACTTCACGCCAAAGATGGCGTGGTAGCTGGTCTGCCGCATCCATTGGCCATTTGCCCAGCCTTGCTCCTTCACTGCGGAATTAAAAAGCAGGAAGTTGGCTAACCCACTGACGAGCAAAAGCGTGATGCCGATAATCACGAATGGCAGCCAGCGGCGGCGGACTGACTCGTGGAGCCGGTTTCTGGTTTCTTCGTCAGTCTCTTCAAGGGCTGGGACAAAGGCGAAGCGGAGAAAGGCGAGGCCGCCGACAAGCAGGACAGCACCAAGGATGTGGGACCAACGCAGAACCAGTAGCAGGGCATCCATGGATGAGTATCCTCGAGGTTTCAGGGGTGTGGTAGCCGGCAAGGCACCGCAGCATTCATGCATGGTAGCCACTCAGTAGTGGCTGCGTCCAACGCCTGCCAAAATGCCCGAGAGTCGCGAGTCTGGCGTTCCGCGTTGGTTGTGCGTGGCCGCCGCAGTATTCTGCCTGAATAGTCTCTTTGCCCCTAAGGTGTCAGGTTTGATGAATCAGCCAGATCAGTGGCCCGCCATCCCTGAGTTCGAACTCTTTGCATCACCGCTTGCAGGTGGA
>RGBY01000336.1 GCA_009919445.1 Planctomycetia bacterium | reverse complement strand
TTTGTCGCACCCCCACAGGCAAACTGACGCTGCAAACCTCGCACCGCCTCACGGCTGCGGGCAAAGACAACAAGTCCGGTGGTATTCGCATCGAGGCGATGCACTGGTGACAGATATTCGCCCGGAAAGGCCCGCTGCAGAATCTCCGTCATGCTATTACGGTTGAAGCGACCGCACGGGTGCAACGGCAGCGGAGCAGGCTTATTGAAGACGACATAGTCATCTTCCCAGGCCAGGACACGAATGGATGCGTCGACGGCAGGCTCAGTGGTCTCTGGGTCAATGCGACAAAGCCGCTGACCAGCACGAACGACCAGGTCTGCCGAGAGAGGTCGCTCGCGTTCCCGCAGACGCTTTTGTTCAATCAGGCTGTGCCATTCCGCCCGGGAAACATGCGGCAGATACTCACAGAGGAAGTCAATCAATTGCCAGCCATCGTAACGGGCCGGCACATTGAGTGGACGAACACTTTCATAGGGGCCCGCTCCTGGCAGCGGATTGGTCACGACCGCGATTGCCGCCTCACGATCCGCGAGCGGCACCGTCGGCTCTGGCGGCTGCCCCTTCCAGCAGTACGGACACGACTTGCCCCGGACATACCGCTGATTTTGCTGGTCAGCTACGGTCAGTGGATGCTGGCAGGCAAAACACTGGGTGGTTTGGGTTTCAGCGAGGCCAGGATCGAGGGCCACCCGCTGATCAAACACAAAACACTCGCCCTGGTAGTGGTCCCCACCACACTCCTCAAAGTACTTCAGGATGCCACCTTCGAGTTGATAGATCTCACGGAACCCGACCTGCTCCATATAGGGCCCCGCCTTCTCACAGCGGATACCACCGGTGCAGAACATCACGATCGGCTGCTGTTTGAGTTCTTCTGGCAGCGCTGCGACAGCCGCAGGAAAATCCCGGAAATGATCGATGCCGATGGGCCGGGCCTGCGTAAACGTGCCAAGGGCAACCTCATAGTCATTGCGGGTATCGAGGAGCGTTACGGGCCGCCCCTCATCAAGCCATTTCTTCAGTTCGACCGGCGGCAGCTTTCGCGATGGTGCCGACCGTGGGTCGATTCCCTCAACACCAAAGGCAATGATCTCTTTCTTCAACTTCACTAGCAGCCGTCGGAACGGCTGGTGATCACTCAGGCTTTCCTTGACTTCCAGGCCAGCCAGCAACGGATCACGACGAAGGCCCTCGAGAAACTGGTCGATTGCCTCCCGCCGCCCTGCCATAAAGAGGTTGATGCCCTCCGGGCTGAGCAGAATGGTGCCTTTGAGTCCCAGCTTCTTGCAGCCTGACCGCAGCGTCTCTCGACGCTCTGGCAGCTTGTCGAGTGTCGTGAACAGGTACGCAGCGATATTCACGTAGGAGGAATCTTGCTCGTCACGCACCGCCGGCACCTTCTCACAGACAGACATGGCTCAGTCGATTCAACCTTTGGGGAATGAAACGTCGAAAATAAAAAGTCAGAGGGGAAACGAAGATGGAAAAAGCTCCGGGTAGGGCAGGGCAGGCCTTGCGAAGCCCCGTTGATACGTACCCTACGCCAGATCGACTCTGCCGTCGATTGCCCCCTAAGGTCTGAGGCGGCCTAAACCGCTCGGCGTTGAATCGGCTCGACTTCAACCCAAAGGCCAAATCGGCCCTACTCGTCTCACCCTCACCGACAGACTCGCCTTAGGCTTCATACAGCACGGGATTGAGCGGATCGTCCATGATCTCCCCAACAGCGGTTGAGGGCGTCCATTTCTCGTGATCGAGTTGCTGATTGGCATTTTTTGGTTCCGCCAGTCTCATCTCGCTATCCATATAAATGACCGTGTGGACCTTCCGAGGATGCTCAGTGGTATTCGGGCCGGCCCGGTGGAGCGTCCAGCCGAGATGGAATGAGACATCACCGAGGGCATACGG
The DNA here is from genome assembly GCA_009919445.1 of Planctomycetia bacterium. GTDB lineage: Bacteria > Planctomycetota > Planctomycetia > Pirellulales > UBA1268 > UBA1268. The sequence continues at coordinate 490 of RGBY01000336.1, read as the reverse complement.
TTCGATCACCTCGACAACACCTTGCTCCCGAATGGAGTCTCGAATCAGTTGCTCAGACTCATCCGAAATCGCCAGATCGCGACCGATCCGTTTGCGGTGGCTGCCCCGGCCAAAGGACAATGGGCCCTGTTCAAGAGGAACCGCATGCAGGGGTATCCAGGCCGTCACCGATAGACTGCTGGCCATCGGCCAATACTGCTGGTCGGCATGCCAGGGCGTGAAGCCACCAGAAGGCTCCTTGTAGAGGGCCTGATCATGCCAGAGTCGTACGCCCCGAGTGCCAAGCAGCGTTGCCGCGATACCGGCAAGCCGTCGCGAGAAGGTAAACCGCTTCGCCTCAGCCCCTTTCTGCCAGAGGTTCCCAACCTGAATGAATGCCTTTGAGTAGGTGTCACGGTCAGCCATGGCCGTATTGGCGTGAGGGTTGTGAGCAAAGGTCAGGCTGGTGATCTCCTGCTCAAAGTGATTGAGCGTATCGGCATCGAAGACT
>RGBY01000335.1 GCA_009919445.1 Planctomycetia bacterium | reverse complement strand
GGTCGACAGCCTGCGGGTTCTCTGGCTCAATGGTGTCCCGCAGAATCTCGTCGCACCCGCAACAGATCTGCTCATCTGCGAACAGCAGGTGTTGCTTGGCTCCTGTCCCTACGTCTATGGCTGGGACGGACAGCGTCATGTTTTCATTACTGATCTGCTTTGGGCGGCACCGCTGGGACTCCAGTGGACTGAGGGCAATCCCCTACCAGCCCGGCCACAAGAGTGGATCAAGCTTCCTGGTGACAAGCTGGCCATTCGAGACGGACAGTATCAGCTTCAGATCACTGAGGAACTCTGGGAGGCTGCCTACTTTGATGAGGTCCGGCTGCTTGCCGTTGATCACCCGCCTGATGTATCGGTTTACTCGAACGAAAAGGTTGGTCCGCCCGCTCAGGCAGCCTTCGGGATTCATACGGTGCGGCAACCACTCCTGCCACGAAGGGCCTGCGATCATGAGGGCCGTGACATCCTCCCGCAGCTCGCTCAGGCCGACGGCATATACCCGCCAATTGATGAAGGCAAAATTGCCCAAGGGCGGGTCCGGCGTCATGCGATCGAACTTGAGCTGGGTGAACCGGTCGACACGAAGCAGTTGACACTGTTTCTGACTGGATGGACCTATCCCACAACAGTTGCACTCAACCTTGCCCTCAGTCGCGATCCCGCGACTGGTCTGCCGGATCCGCCAGCACTGTTTGTCCCGGAGGGCGACGGCTGGAAGTGTGTGCTGCCGGCGATGGGCTTTCCAGGTGGCAAGACCAAGACCATTGCCGTTGACCTCGCCGGTCTCATCGTGCCAGAGGATCCCCGAGTGAGGATCGAAACAAGCATGGAGATCCATTGGGATGCTGTCTTCTATACAAGTGGCGAATCACCCGCGGAGCTGAAGCTCACCGAGCTTCCATTGCAATCGGCCGACCTGCACTACCGGGGCTTCTCAAGGGTCGATCGCGATGATTCTGACGGCCCCGAACAATTCAACTATGACCAGGTGACGGCAATGCCGAAGTGGCCGCCATTGGCGGGTGGGTTTACCAGGTTTGGGGATGTTCAAGATCTGCTTGCTGCAACTGATGACCGGCTGCTGGTGATGGCCGCCGGCGATGAGTTGACGCTGCGATTTGACGCCATGCCGTGTCCTCCTGGCTGGCAGCGAGACTTTCTCTTGATGAGTGTCGGCTGGGACAAGGATGCAAACCTGGCCACCTTGGCCGGGCAATCATCAGAACCATTGCCTTTTGGGGCTGGCCGCAAGGAGCCGCCCGGCCCCGACGAGGTACCACCAGCGACTGACTGGTATCGTGATTATCTTCTTCGGTACCAGACCCGTCGGCAGTCTGCAGGCTTCTGGAGCCAGTTCCGCCGGGGGGACCTGCCAGCGGTGTCGGCTGCCAGTCCCTGATGAACCTTCATTTTCAGCGAGATGCCCCTCGTGCAAGTTCTCCCTCTTCTCCGTCGTGTCTGTCGACGAACTGGTCGCGGCATGAACTCTACAATTTCGGTAACCCCTTTTCGCGTTCTGCTAAGCATCGGGCTTGTGCTTGTAATGGCTGGCAGCCGCCGCCTGTTGGCTGAGTTGCCCGTAGATCCCCAGTATCCGCTTGCGGTGGCCGCAGCGGCCGATGGCAGCCTGTTGGTGGCCGATCGGTTGCTGCCGGGGCTCTGGAAGCTGAAGGCTGGCAATCCTCCTTCCATTTTGCTGAAGGCCAGTGAAGGCTTTGGCAGCCCGCTTGCGGCGATCCGTGCGGTGGCCCTGGCTGGTGATGGGACGCTGCTGGTGGGCTGCTCGGCTACCCGTGAGATCTACCGGGTTTCTCCTGAGGGAAACCTGACACCGCTGACGGACGGCGGCATTGGCATCCCAGTCGACATCGCGGTGCATCCAGACGGCTATTGCTTTGTCTCCGATCTGGAAACCCAGCAGATCTGGAAGCTGCCGCTGGATGGTGGCAGACCAACGCCAATTGCGCGCCTTCTGGCGCCGCGAGGGCTCGATGTTGATGCGGCCGGACAACTCTGGTGTATTGCGGCTTCCAGTGAACAGCCGTTGGTACGCATCACCGCGACAGGTCAAATCAAACCGGTGGTCACCAGCCGGGCCTTTCGCTTTCCGCATGATGTGGTGGTCGACCCTGCAGGAGTGGCTTACGTCAGCGACAGCTATGCAGGCCGGATCTGGCGGGTTGGACCTGACGGAAGTGTGAGCGAATTTGCCGGAGGGTCGCCGTTGGTTGGGCCAGTCGGGCTGGTGCGGCAGGGCGACAGCCTGATTGTGGCCGATCCACGGTCCCGAGGTGTCTATAAAGTTAATGCAACTGGCAGTGTTGGGACACATCCTGCTTGGCAGTTTACAGACAGATGAACCCTGTTCCTGAGCAATCTGCACCAGCCGAGGTGCCCCTGGCCGGGGACCGCAG
>RGBY01000334.1 GCA_009919445.1 Planctomycetia bacterium | reverse complement strand
TGGCCTGTTGAGGTCAGGCTTCACGCCCTCTGGTGTGGCATCACTGGCGATATCAAACCAGTCATCCTGGAAGGTGATCCGCGACTGGGTTTCCGGATTTTTCAATGCCTCATTGCTCACCAAGGCAATAACCGCATCGGCAATGGCCACCTCCGGCTTACAGCGGGGCTGATTGGCCGGATCGGGATTTCGAATGCACCAGGCCCAGTGCTCCATCTCTTCGGTGTAGCCGCGGGAAGGGGGCGGCTTGTCGCCAGGCGTCGCCGAAACGGCAGCCACTGGCCCACCACCACTCTCGGTCGTGTCAAGCACCGGCGCGCCACTTTTCGACTTGGCCACGGTTACGCGGGTATCGCGTGACGAACCCTTGTAGAGCATCACATTCTGTTCCTGCTCGAGGATCAGCGTGCCCTCTGTCCCCATGACCACCTCGCCGTAGCCACCAAACCCGTTGCCGTTGATGGACGAGTAGGTGACCACAATCTTTTTGTTGGGATCTTCGTCATACCCAGGGGCGGGGTACTCATACATGCAGTAGACGTGATCATCCACCTCGCGGTCAGCCGGAAAGATGCTGCGGTTCCCAACCGCCGTCACCGTCAAAGGCTTGACCTTCTTTCCCTTGCCGTGCATCGCTGAGATAAAAATGCCAGCCGCATCAAGCTGATGGCTTCCCAACTCGGCCATCAGACCACCGCCGGTACGGTTCCACAGCCGCCAGCGGATCAACTCTTCCAGTGGTGACCGCGGCATTCCGTCGGGCAACAGTTTTTCGGTGTAGCCATACGCTGCCGCATCGACACTGCTGTCAGCCAACTGGGCCTCCAGCTGCGCAACCCGCTTCGCCCAGAGTTCAACCTCGGCCGGCTTCGAAGACTCGAGCTTTCGCCGCCAACTGGCCAGCTTGCTCAGCAGCGACTCATCACCAGGCAGCGGTGGCTTCCAGCTATCTTTCCCTGGCAGATTCCCCCGATGCCACTGGGCCCGGATTGAATGAAGGTCTCCAATCAGGCGGGCATCACCAATGGTATGCACCGCATTGTCGTAGAGCACGCTGTAGTGCCGCTGATGGCCGGTCGCCAGAAGCTTGCCTGTCTCACGGGCAGTCCGGCCCATTTCCTTGCACTCATGAATTGAGTGGCCCATCAACTTCTCAGTCAGCACATGCTTGCCGGCTCGCATTGCCTTGATGGCAGCCTCTGCATGGAGGTGCAGGGGCAGGGCGATCACGACCGCCTCAATGTCATCATTCGCCAGCAGCTCTTCATAGGCACCGTAAACCTTCACCTGCTTGCGAGCTTCGTCTTCTGTCTTCCAGCCATACTTGGCCATCAGCCCAGGACGCACCCGCTGGGCGGTGGGGCTGGAGATATCACCGTGAAAGGCGCGAAAGACGTTGTATGGGCGGATGTCGGCAATTGCGACAACCTTGAGGTAGTCCGGATTGTGCGCCCCAAGCAGCACGCTGCCTTCGTCTCCGGTACCGATGAATCCGACTCGAAGCGGATCGCCAACACTGGCACCGTATCCAAAGTAGATCGAGCCCAGTCCCGCCCCGGTGGCGAGGCCGGCCGCCACGGTGCCAGAGAGGAAATCACGGCGGGTAATATTCACCGCATCATTGAAGTTTTCCTGACCAATGGTTTTCTGTTCGGGCGTGAGGTTCATTGCGGAAAAGTCTCCAAAAAGGGTCTCGTCTTTGTGTGTTTGTTTTTCACGTTTCAGAATGCGGCAGATCGGCCCGGCACTATGCGCCTCTTCGGCAACAGCTGCGTAGCGGGCAGTACTTGCTCAGTAGCGGTGCCAGAAAATAGTCGAGCCCAGACCAGCCACCGACAGGAACTGAGGCCACAACAAGAAGCCCGGCGATCTCAACCCACTGGTCATAGGTGGCCTGGGCCGCCGGCAACCAGAACGGCTGTGAGGCCGCGACTGACAGCAGGAAGAAGACGCCGCCCATGGCGTGAAACTTGGTTAGGAGACCAAGAATCAAGGCACCGCCAATGGTTACCAAGGCCCAACTCACAAAACGGTCTGCCTTCCAGAGCCGGGTTGGTTCAACAGCCGCCGTTGCCAGTTGCCGCTGCTCAAGGGTTAACGGCTCGTTCCAACTGGCAACAAGTTCTTCGCCGACTGCATCAGCCTCTGCCATCCAGCCTGCTGCCAGGCTGCCAAGCTCCCGACGTTTCTCCGCAATGCGCTCTTGCATGTACGGGAGGTCGACGGCCATCGCCGAAGTTTCCATCTCATGAAGCCGTCCGGCCTGCCGTCGGTAATCGACGAGATCTTCAGCCGCCTCGTCGAGCATCGTGGCTAACTTTTTGTCTGCAGCGGCAACGGCTGCAGACATATCGCCGGGGTCATCGGCCCCAGGTGTCCAGCCCGACGCCCGCAGAATTTTCTCTCGCCTCTGGCCCAACTGCTCCCAG
>RGBY01000333.1 GCA_009919445.1 Planctomycetia bacterium | reverse complement strand
GAACGGGAGCCTGACCGTTTGGTTGTTCATTCACCTTCTGGAGACATATCGATGATCTGCGTCAGCATTGCCCGCGGCCGGCATCGGTATCTGCTTGCCGAGTTGCGGCATCTTGCCGAGCAAGGGGTTGAACTGGTCGAGTTGCGGCTTGACTGCATTCAGAGCAATGTTCAGGTCAAGAGGCTGTTGGCTGACCGCCCATGTCCGGTGATCGCGACCTGTCGCCGAGAACGCGATGGCGGGCACTGGAAGCGAACTGAGGAAGAACGGCTGACGGTGCTCCGCACGGCGATTGCCGAGGGTGTTGATTATGTTGACCTCGAGGATGATGTTGCTGAGTCCATTCCTCGCTTTGGCTCGACCAAACGCATTATCAGCCATCATGATTTCCGGCGGACTCCAGAGGATCTCGCGACCCTACACAGCTACCTGGCCAGCCTGGATGCAGACATCGTCAAGCTGGCAACGCTGGCGACCCATCCCAATGACAATCTCCGGATGCTTGAACTGGTCCGGTCGAGTGACATTCCGACGGTTGGGCTTTGTATGGGTGAAATCGGAACCCCGAGCCGGGTATTGGCCAGCCGATTTGGGGCGGCCTTCACCTTTGCACCACTGAACCCGGAACGGCTCTTGGCGCCTGGCCAGATTGTCTGGTCAGAACTCAGAGACCGGTATCGCTACGATTCCATTACGCCCGCAACCAAGATCTATGGTGTGGTTGCTGACCCGGTTGGCCACAGCCTGAGTCCGGTCGTGCACAATGCTGCCTGTATCGCGGCAGGCATCGATGCGGTCTACCTGCCATTTCTTGTGCCCGCTGGCCATCTCCGCGACTTCCTCAAAGCCGCCTCGCGATGGCCGTTGGCGGGGTTGAGCGTGACCATTCCACACAAAGAGGCGGTCCTGGAACTCGTTGGCAACTGCGATGAGGTTGTCAAAGAGGTTGGGGCATCAAACACGCTTCGCTTCAATGATGACGGGAGTGTCGAGGCATTTAATACAGACGTAACCGGCGCCATTGATGCCCTGCGGACGACGCTGGAAGAGCAGGAAGGCGGTTTCGGTGGTCGCCTGGGCATGAAATCGGCCCTGATTCTCGGAGCAGGCGGTGCAGCCCGGGCCATCGCCTGTGGCCTGCGGCGGCAGGGGGTTGAGGTCACGGTGGCAGCACGAACCGGTGCACGAGCCAAGAACCTGGCAGAAGGAATCGGCGGGAAGGCGGTTGATTGGTTGGGACGGCATCGGTTGCCGTATGACTGCATTGTGAATGCTACCCCGATCGGAATGCATCCCAATGTTGATGAGACACCCTACGATGCTACCCATCTTCGGCCATACATGGTCGTCTTCGATACGGTTTACAATCCAGAGAGCACCCTGCTGGTGAAGGAGGCGCGAGGGGTCGGCTGCCGTGTTGTCACCGGTGTGGAGATGTTCGTGAGGCAGGCGACTGAGCAGTTCCGCCTCTGGCATGACAAGGCCCCGCCGCGGGACGTGATGCGAAACGCCTTGAAGCAGGCGACCTCGTCAGTAAGGATCATCCAGTGAAACAGGCCCTGCCAGCCGCAGTCGCCCCGGTCCTCGTGGGCTACCGAGCGACCGGAAAAACGACGGTCGCAAAGCAACTGGCCAGTCGCTTTGGTTGGGGCAGTGTCGACGCAGACGATGCCTTTGAAGAGCAGCAGCAAGAAACCATTGCGGCTTTTCTTGCTGCCCACGGCGAGCCAGCCTTTCGGGAGCGGGAGACCCAGTTGCTGAGGACGTTGCTCCGGCAATCGGACGCTGTTCTGGCAACTGGTGGTGGCGTTGTCTTGCGAGCCGAAAATCGCGACTATCTGAAGCAGGCGATGAGGCCAGTCATCTGGCTCACAGCACCGGTTGCAGAAATCAGACGTCGGCTGGCAGGTGATCCAGCGACCGTTCACCGGCGGCCGGCCCTGGCGATCGACCTGGTTCCAGCGTGTTTGTCGACTGGCAGTGTCTACGAGTCCAGAAGTGTGACGAGTCGAAAGAGCTTCCCAGAGTCTGAAGTAGGCGGCGATCGAGTAGGGGCAGGTGTTGCTCGGCGACGTTCGCAGGTCATCGGGTTGTAGTTCCGGTGGCCGATAAAACGCCGCTTCGGCAGACTCGTCTTCTGGCGTTTCGTGGGCTGGATGCTTGCAGAAGTCGACGAGGCTGTTGTGGCAGATGGTGAGCCGGTGCCAGAGCATGCAGGCATCTGGAAACCAGGTACGCTGCTTCTGGCGGGAGGTCTGCTGGCTGGCGGCCTTTGGGCCTGGGAGGTCATCCTTGGCGGCATGCTGCCAGCAAATGCCAGTGGCCCGGCAGCGACCAGTGTCGCCATCATTGCCCGCGTGGCAGCGCACTTCATGTTTTTCTGGTTGTTGGCGGCGGCGGCCTGGGTCGATCTGCGGCATCGTGTGATTCC
>RGBY01000332.1 GCA_009919445.1 Planctomycetia bacterium | reverse complement strand
TTGATGCTTCTTTTTCGGAAACGCCCCACGATGGTAGCGGGCCACATTGGCAATCAGTTCGAGGTCATGGCCGCGAATACCCGGTAGTCGGCTGTTGCGAATCAGGTGGTAGCTGTGCTTGTGATGCTTGTCGTAGTTAATCACATAGCCGACGTCCTGTAGTCGGGCCGCCGTTTCCAGCAGTGGGCGATCCTCAGGGAGAAGCCCCAGGGGCTTGGCCCACTGTTCGTGAATTCGGCCAGCCAGTTCCGCGACGGCCCGACCATGTTCGAGTTCACCAGAACAGGCTGCCGCGAGCCGCTCAATGGCCTGGTCACGCTGTTCCGGATTGGCATCTTCGGTATCAATGCAGTCATCAACCATTTCGCGAATCAGCCCGTCGCGTACCCCACGGGTATGGACGATGACCGTGTTGACTCGGAACCGCTTCATCAGGCCGTCAATGATGGTGAGCCCGGCGATGATGATGTCGGCTCGGTCTGCCGACATGCCCGGCATTGAGCGGCGGTTTCGCAACGGCATCTTGCGGAGCCGATCGAGCAGGTGACGCAACTCAGCATGCGAAACCTTGTAGCCAGTCACCGGAATGTCAGCCTCTTTTTTGGTCGCCATCACCAATTCAGCCAAGGTGGTGAAGGTGCCCCCCGAGCCGACCAGGAAATGCGGCGCAAACAGCGGTCGGCCAGTTTCCCGTTTGAGGCAGGTGGTGATTTCACGTTCCAGTTGAATGAGTCCCCGCTGGAATGCTTCGCCACTCGCCCCGCTGCCGATACCACACTGCTCAGTGAGGCGTACGGCACCGAGGGGAGTGGAGTAGATCGACTCGATCAGGGAGCCAGTCGCAAAGACAATTTCAGTGCTGCCGCCACCGATGTCGGCGATCACAATGTTCTTGCCGGTCAGGTCAAAGGCATGCTGCACACTGGTGAAGGCCAGCCGCCCCTCCCGTTCCCCGGTGATCACCTCAACCTCAAGGCCCACCTCATCCCGAACGCGGCGGCAGAAGTCGGCGCCATTCTTTGCCTCGCGAACGGCACAGGTGGCGATCGTACGAAGAGCCGATACCTGGTAGCCGGCGGCAATTTTTTTGAAGGTACTCAGAGCCTCGACCGTGCGGTCCATCGCCTCGGCGTCGAGTTTGCCGGCTGCGGAAATGCTTTGGGCGAGTCGGGTTGGTTCCCGCTCTTCGTCGAGAATGCGATAGGTGCCGCCGCGACTCACCTCAGCCACCAGCAAACGGACGCTGTTGCTGCCGATGTCGATTCCGGCCAAACGGCCTGCCATGTCAGCAGAGAGATAGATCTGTTTTTGGTCGGCGGGTGTCGTCATGGGAAACAATCGAGTCAGAAAAGGAGCAGGCTGCACCGCATTCCAGCATACCTCCTCTGCGTTTATTGTTCCCTTCGCTACACTAGAAATTTCCGCATGTGCGGGCTTGCCTTCATTCCCGTCACCCTTTTGCTACCGACCATTCCGTGCCGCGCTCACCCTCTGGAACGATCTATAGCGGCGTTGGCCGATTGGCATCTGCCGAAGCGGGCTGGGGGCTAACGGTCGGGAACTTTGATGGCGTCCATGTGGGGCATCGGACGATCGTCGACTGCCTCTGTGGGCTGGTCCATCCGCAAGGGCTGCCGGCCGTGGCAGTAACCTTCGACCCGCATCCAGCGACCGTGTTGCGGCCACAGGGACCACCCCCGCCACTGACGCAAATCAGCCGTCGGGTTGAAATGCTGCTGGGGCTGGGGCTTGATGCCGTCGTGGTGCTCGACACAACACCAGCCCTGCTGCAATACCCCGCTGAGACTTTCTATAGCGAGGTGCTCTGCCGATGCCTGCATGCGAGGGTCTTCGTGGAGGGTGAAGATTTTCGCTTTGGTGCCGGACGGCAGGGCACCATTGAGCAGCTTGAAACCTGGGCAGCGAGAGATGGCCTAGGCTTTGCGGCTGTGCCAGCGGTGCAGGTGGCTGATGAGGCAGTTTCAAGTTCGCGAATCCGAGAATTGGTCACCGCAGGGAAGGTGGCTGCTGCAAGCGTGTTGCTCGGCGCGTCCTATGAAATTGTGGGGACTGTCGTGACGGGCCAGCGGCGAGGAGCGGGGCTCGGGTTCCCCACCGCCAATCTGAATGATGTCGGCACGCTGCTTCCGGCAGATGGTGTCTATGCCGGCATCGCCACCACAGCAGCGGGCCAGCGATGCGCGGCGGCGATCCATGTCGGTAAAAATCTGACGTTTGGGGCGACAGCGGCGACCGTTGAGGCTCATCTGATTGGTTTTACGGGTGACCTCTATGGGCAGAGGCTTACGGTCTCGTTCGTGGAACAGCTTCGACAGACCCAGCAGTTCGCCGGGGTGGAGGCATTGGTGGCCCAGTTGCAGCACGATGTGATGGCGGCATCGGCGGTCACGGCCTTGATGATCGAGACACCACCGCCGGAACAGGTGTCATTCACGATCA
>RGBY01000331.1 GCA_009919445.1 Planctomycetia bacterium | reverse complement strand
CATTGCCATTATTGGCATTCTCGTTGGGCTTCTGCTGCCTGCCGTTCAGCAGGCTCGAGAGTCGGCCCGCAGACTGGCCTGCTCAAACAACATGAAGCAGATTGGGCTGGGCCTCCATAATTTTGCCCATGCCAACCGGGAGTATCTTCCCAAGGGCTGGGTTAGTGAGGATGGGCACGGTGACGAAGGGCTGGGCTGGGGCTGGAGTTCACGGATCTTGCCATTCATGGAAGAGAACGACGTGTATGACCAGATCACCTTTACCACGAGCATTGGCTCTCACAGCAGTTCCGTGAAGGCTACCGCCATTGATACCTTCCTCTGTGCGTCGGATCTTCGGGATGGTTCCCTGACATTTGCCATCGGTGAAGAAACTGGCTGTGATGATGAGTCACCCGATACAAGTGCCGCCGGTGACACCTACGGGTACTCAAATTACGTCGGTGTCTTCGGGGCTGAGCATATGGAGCATGACCACGGTGGTGGAGGTGGCCATACGGGCCTTGAACCTGACGATGGAGACGGCGTCTTCTTCGCCAACAGCCGAGTACCCTTCCGGCACATCACCGATGGCCTCAGCAAAACAATTGCTGTTGGCGAACGCGATTCACGAATCGCCGGGAGCGTCTGGATTGGCATGATTGAAGGAAAGTGCGAAGCGATGTCTCGGGTCGTCGGTGTCGGGGAGCACATGTTCAACGAAGCTGACCCTCACTTCGAAGACTTCTACAGCCAGCATCCAAACGGCATGAATGTGGTCTTCGCTGATGGGCATGTTGCCTTCCTGCAAGGCTCACTCGAGGAATCGATCTTTCAGGCCCTTTGCACACGGAAGGGTGGCGAGGTTGTCGGTTCAGGATTCTAAATCACACACCTTGCCCAGTTACCAAGACGAAAATTGCCTGAACATTTCATTTGATAGCACTGCTGGCATAAACTTCGCTGAGCAATCGATTCCTCAGTGAAACCTCGCCTTGAAGATAACCCTCGATTATGGAGCGGCTCAGCCGCTCCCTTTGGAAACAAACGGTCTGTCATTGACCGTGCACCATGGCCCTGCTGCCGTCGTGGATACAGCAGCAGCCGTCGAAGCGGCTGTGACTGCCCCTGTTGCCGGTCCACCGTTGGCCGCGCATGTTGTCCCTGGTGACCGAGTGGTGATCGGCGTCGCCGGGCACTTACCCGGTGGAAATTCCACACGCGATGCCTTGCAAGCAGTCATCACCGGGCAGCTTGTCTCCGGAGGAGTTGCCGAAGGCGACATCACCTTTCTGACAGCACCATCACTTGCCCTCCTGGGTGAGCCACAATCTGATGCACCACGTACGGCAGTCAACGATGACTTGATGTTTGACCCAGCTCATGCTGACCAAACCGCCTATCTGCTTGCTGACGAAGCAGGAGAGCCGCTCCATCTGGCCCGCCTCTTGGTCGATGCCGATGTCGTCCTTTCCGTGGGAGCATTCGGTTATGATGCCAGCCTGGGCGGTCGCTCTCCGGAAGGGGAACTCTGGCCCAGCTTCGCCAGGGCTGATCGTCGTCAGCAATTCGCCAGAGCAATCGTCCGCCACCCGCGAGCGGCACTGACATCCTGGCGATCACGTTCACAAGAGGTCTCACACCAGCTTGGCATCATGGCATGTCTGCGACTGGTGACAGGCCAAGGTGACTCAGTTGGTGGGGTGGCCTTCGGCCTGCCAGAAGCAGCCACGGCTGCTGCTCGTGACATGGCGAGGCCGTGGCGGCCACAGCAGTCACCGTCATCGCTGACGATTGCAGCGATCTCCCGACCAGACTGTGATTTTGCTGACCTCACTCGCGCCGTCGCTGCTGCGGCCCGTACGACCCAGCCCGCCGGGACAGTCTGCGTTGCGTGTCGTCTGGCGGAGCCACCCGGCATTGTTTTCAACCGCTGGCGACAAGGAGCCAAACTGTCGCCCCTCATCCGTGAGGCCGCAGGAGCGGGTGATCCCAGCCTGCTGGCCGAGGCTCTCCAGACGAAACTGTTTGCCCGTGCGCTCCGCGAGCGGCGGCTTGTTCTCCTTTCCCAACTTGACCAAGACCTCGTGGAGGATCTCGATATTGGCCATGCGTCATCAGCAGACGCCATCAATCGGCTGATCCAGCAGGCAGACTCGGTAACGGTCTTGCACGAGGCCAATCACTTCTGCCCCCGCAGGGCGTAAGACGCTCTTTCGACAGCCTGATCATCACTCCTGCTGCAACGGCAGCGTCTCAGTGACCACACCAAGAACAGCCTCTACAGGAAGCGGCCCCCAGTGCCGACTGTCTCGGCTGGCCGCTGGGCAGTCCCCCAGCAGGAAGAGCTGGCCCGCTGGGATTGTCCAGTTGTCTTGACCATTGGGATGGGGAAGCCAGTGGACATCGCGCCAGAAGACCAGCCGGCTGATCGTCAGTTGGGGAGCTGCATCTCGAGTTCCCATTTGCTCGTTCGGTAGT